>DASCRU010000130.1:0-15695 GCA_034400015.1 Candidatus Thalassarchaeaceae archaeon
ATTGAGGCAATACGTAAATTCGTAGAACGAGGCGGTACAATCGTTGTTCTCGACGACTTTGGATATGCTCAGGGTTTGGCTGCAGAATTTGGTTTAGGTTATAGTGGACATCAATTATATGACACTCAGTCATGGGACCCTGACCTTGATTTCAATTATGTGTGGATGAATATTACAAATGGTTTCAATTATACTGCGGCATCATCTACATCGAGAACGAACACCAATCCTTGTCTTGCAGATGCAGATGTAGATGGTATTCCAGATTTTATTGATGAGCAACCTGAAAATTCTCAAGTTGGACTTTCCAGTACTCCCAATCCATCTACCCTTTCTCTTTGTTCTCATCGCTGGGACTCTGTTTCTGCTACTTACAACACAGATCCAGGATATGACTTGTTGTTGAATCAACCGAGTGCGTTCGATAAGGAAAATGCTGGTGATGAAGATAAGAATCTCTATGCGCTTGGATTTTCCACTCAAGATGCTTATCTTGATACCAATGATGATGGTGAATTAACGGTAGGTTTCAGTGGTAGTGAAGTTGGAGCAGATGAGCAAGGCCCTTTCGCAATGTATGTGAAGTACTGTCGTTCTAGGAATTGTGATAATTCAGATTCTGGCCGAGCTTATTTTGTTACAGATGGAAGTTTACTAGTCAATTCAGTCTATGACCCTCAAGGAACAAATGATGGTGCTTATGGAACATTTAACAAGTCTATAGATGACAATGATAACCGTCGATGGGCTCTAGATTTGATTGCTGAGGCTTTGATGTCTAACGATGGTAATGGTACTATTTCACCAGATGCACAAGTTATTTTTGATGAAAGTAGGCATCAACAACCTAGTTTCATGGGTGATACGTATAACCTTCTCTATTACATTCTCATCTATTTTACAAATGATTGGATGGCAATGTTGTTGATGTTCCTTGGTCTTTTCATTCTCTTTGAATTCATTATCATTAAGAAATTGGATCCAGAACCATGGAGGCATGTATTCAGTATCATCTATTATGGATATGGAGATTCGAGGAGATACGAGTACTATGGTAGGGCGAATAAAATCAAGCAGATTCTTCTAACAAGGGTAAGAAATGTCAATTCATTAACGCGTGAGGAATTTGATGCACTTCCTGCAAGAGATCTTCAGAAGATGGTGAATGACCCTGTTTTAGTTAAATTTATTTTTGAAGATAGACGTTATTCTATGGAGGAAATGATTGCCGTCATAAAACGAATTAAGACCTGGGGGAGACGCTGAATGTGGACTAGGAAGGCATCTATTCTCGGTGCTGGAGGCATCTCTCTAGTATTGGTAGGCATGATGATGTCCAATTTCCAGATGATGGTATTCGGTGTTGCTTTCGTAGCATTCCTTTCAGTTAATTCTTGGATTACTGGCCATGGTGATGTTCAGGTAGTTCGAACATTAAGTGCTGATAACTTGTACAAAGGTGATGATTTGTATGTTGAATTGGAGATTACGAATCCATCCTGGCGTAGGACTCAGCAGTTGGAAATTTACGACAATGTACCACATGAGATGAAGTTGCGAAGTGGTTTGAATTACATGAGAGTAAATCTTGGACCAGGAGAGACAACTCGTGTTAGGTATGTTTTACGATGCCCATTAAGAGGACACTATTCCATTGGCCCAATATCGATTAGGTATCGTGATTCTTTCAATTTATTCTCACAAGAGATGTATGTTGATCATCGTTCAGATTTGATTGTATTTCCACAGGTTCGTGAGATCGAAGAAGCAATGGTTCGAAGCAGAACTCCCAAGATGTATACTGGAGCAACTACCTTGCGCACCCCTGGTCCTGGTACTGAGTTTTTCAGTCTACGAGAATATGTTCCTGGAGATCCATTCAAAATCATCAATTGGAAGGCATATGCTCGAACAGGCCAACTAATTGTCAATGAGAAATGTCGAGATGCAGTAACTGATGTTTTCATCCTAGTAGATAGTCGTGATATCAGCAGAATAGGTACTGTTCTGAAGAATCCATTGGAAGTAGGAACCGTTGCTGCAGCATCATTAGCATCTTATTTCATCAAGCGACGAGATAGTGTAGCATTGGCTGTTTACGATGACCGCCTCTCATTCCTTCCAGCAGATACTGGAGATAAGCAGTATTTCAAAATCTTGAGTAGTCTTGCTGGTGTAGCGCCAAAGGGGGCAATGCCCTTACAGGCAGTCACCAATGCCCTTTCCTCTAGATTTAGTAGAGGTTCACCAGTATTCATTATTAGTGCTCTAGAAGGAGATGGAACTACTATCCCGGCAATCAGAGATTTGGCTGGAAGAGGTCATGAAGTGATAATTTTGAGTCCAAGCAGTGTAGATTTTGAGCGATTGGTTAGCCGAATTCCACGTACCTCCTATGAGGTTCTAAAATTAGAGAGACAGAATAGATTAACTGCACTTGCTGGTTTTGGAGCTAGAGTGATTGACTGGATGCCAGACGTTGAATTATCTCAGGCGCTTTTGCAGGTAAAGATGGGGTGAAAAAATGGCAGAGGATGTAGCAATTCAGGGAGAGGGCCTAGAGACCCTTCATCTTCGAGTACTACGAAGAAAGTGGCAGGTATTAACCCTACAAATTACTGCAACAATCTCCCTTCTATGGATGTATATCATTATGACTAGGACATACGGTTCTTGTGATCCAATAGATTCTATGTGGTGTCCCGCTCTAGATCATACAATCACTTTGAGTGTCATTGAACAATTTCTACAAGGACAGCCAGAATCACTTTCTTTACCACTTCCTAATTGGATGACTGGTGTGGGAAATTCCGGTGATGGACGATATTGGATGCCTTTGTTTGTAATTTCTATTCTTGTTGGTGGATGGACATTTTTGGGCCTTCAGACCGCCAAATTACGCAGAAGAGTCAACATGGGCATTCTCTCCTTTGCTCTTTTGTATTTAGCAGGCCTTTTTGTGATTAATTGGTTCTTCGGAATGTTGTTTAGTTTCGAATTATACCTTCCATTTGGCCAAATGGAATCAGGAAGAAATCACGTTGAACATTTAGTATCCCCTCTTCTATTGTACATTCAATTGTTCATCCTGTTGTTCTATTTCCTCCCAGTTGTATCTGGGTTGTTGGGTATTTGGGGGATGTCTAAATCAAAAATCTCGTGGTCTATTGGATCTACAATAATTTATCTTGGCCTCCATGCTCTTCTTTCATACGAAGGTGTACGTTCTACTTTAGAACTCAATCTGAATGCACTCCCTGTCCAGATAGGGGAAGCAACCGAATGGGGTGGCCTAATAGCCCCTGAAATTGTACCATTGTTAATTATCGGACTATTCTTGATGGTATTCTTAGAATCAGGTTTTGCAACAATCCGTTATGTTGAGTATGCGTTTAAATTACCAGAGTCTTGCAAGAAGGATCCAGAATACGTAAATCAATTTGATAATATTTTGAATATACATTTACAACATACAGTTGGAGTGACGTTCTTTGTGGGATTAGTGACGGCTCTTGCTCTGAAATTCGATGATTTGATTGTTGATTTAGTTTCTGTATTCGAAGGCTCCCAATGGAGTGGCCAAGTGAAAGAATCTCTTGAACTTCAGTTGACGTATGGGACAGTAATTTCTGCTCTGATTTTCGTTATCTTCATTGCTGGATTAAGGTATATCATTCCATGGCCACGAATTTCTGGTTTAATCGAGAAAGGAATTAGACAATTTCGAGATCAATCGGCTTGATTTATCGATCCATTATTCGAGAAAGAAACTCGGCAATTAGCAAAGCAATTAGCACTCCTGGGAAACATGTTAGAATCTTTATCGAAATAGTGGAAAAGAACCCCCATCCCTCAGAAGCGATAGAAAACCAAGACAAAGATAGAACAACTGTGAATCCTAGAATGAGACTAATGATATTCCACAATCGTTGATTTCTTAATTTCCCTGGAATTTCTTCTCTATTGAGAAGAGTTCCTCTTTCTCCATCTTCCATTTAATACACCTTAGATATCTAGGTCAGCTAAATCATCTTCAAGTGAACTTAGGGCATCTCTTTGTATAGGATTTCCAGGCATGGGCACTCCATTCTTTATTGAATCACGTTCTTCTTTCATCTTATCTAGAAGCCTTACTTCTTCATCGGTATGTTTCATTTCATGTAATTCATCAGAGCCGATAATTGCTGAAGTTGGTACTAGCCCTAAATCTGACCGTTCAGAGATACTTACCCCATGAGTATCTGATGGTTTTTCTAGCCGTTCCCACGTGTTCTTTTGTGTTGTTCCTTCCTTTTGACTGGTTGCAAGTTCCTTATCTTCCCTTTCGGGGTCCATTTCATCTAGAGCCCGAAGATCTACATCAGGTCGTTGAACACCATGCAATCGTCCATTTTCGAATGGAAGAATTCCCTTGGCTTGGAATTGCCAAATTGGTCCATTGAATGATCCTTCTTCTCCAGACATTGCATCCAATCGCTTAGACATTCGTTCTAGTGCTTCGATTGTAGATGCTAAATCGACTGAGGAACCTGCATCCCTCATGTCTGCATCGATGTAGATTTCATCAAGAGCAGAACGTATGAGCGATTGTGTTTCAGCAGATATTCTTGGTAATGCTTCAGGCCTATTCATCATCCTTTCAATAGCCTCAATTCGACTAGCGGGCATACCCAAATCATTGAGACTCCTCAGTACATCTTGCATTTGACTGATTACTGTGGCAGCTTCTTCATACCCTCGGATGATTTCTTCAAGATCAATTACTACATCAGTAACGATTTGTCCAAGCATATGATGCAATCTCTGTTGAACTGACCACCTAGTTAGTCCCCTAACCGCTGATGCTGTCTCAGGAGCTTGTTGTTCTAGAAGTTCAACAACTTCTGATGAAAGTAGGTATCTTGGAGTAGCTGCAACTTCGTCAACTGTGTGTTGAATTACAGCCAATCCTCGTTCAACTGCCCGATCTAAGAGAACCATGGATAATCCACGACTTCTAGCATTATCCATTCGTTCTAATACGGGTTCGAGGGCTTTGAGACCATCTTCATCAAGTAAAGCACGAGCCAAAGGTTCTTCCTGTAGTCTAGCTCGAATCCGTTCAGCTTCTGCAATATCTACCAATGCTTGCTCATGTGCATCAGTTAATTCTTCAGCATCAGACAATATTTCTCGTAATTCTCCTTCTGAATGCGCCTTCCTAGCATCAAGATCACCTAGTTCTCTCATCAAGGTTCTTCGTTCACCCATCAATTCTTTTAATTCAGTTTGGAGAATGCTTTGTCGCCGTTCTAAATCGTTTACCCTGCCTCTATCCTCATCAATTTGCCTTCGAAGAGTATGCAGATCTCCTTCAAGCGCTGCAACTTCTACTCTGTGATTCCTCATCCTTGTCTCTGCTTCCTTTGTTTCAGCCTCTGCATGACGATGTCTTTCTCTCAAAGAACCCACTTGTTCACCTAGAACTCTCTGAACCTTCTCGTCTTCAGTTAATGCTGTACGAACATGATCAAGTCGTTCTTCAGAAGTATCTAGTGTTGCTTTAACTTCGGCTTCTTTCTTCATTAATTCTTCAAGTTCTGCTTGCAATTCAGTACGTTTTTTACTCTCACCTATTGCAGATGCGACTTCGGAAGCCTTCCTTTCGACTTGATGTTCAAGTTCAGCAACTCGCTTGGAAAGCGCATCTGCTCGATTCCGATCGGCTTCGGCCTCTTTGACTGATTTTTCCTTTACAACCAATGCTTGATCTAAGCGTTCTGAAATATCTCTTGATCTTTCGTTCGCATCATCGAGAAGAGCACTCTTGGCAGATGCAGTATTTTCTGCCTCAGTTTTCTGAATTTGTTCCTCTTCGAGTAACCGTTCTAAACGTCCTCTTTCCCTTTCGAGACCAATCTTATCTTCTTCGAGTCGATTTAGTCGGTCCAATATTTGTCTATCTTCAGGTTGAAGAACTCGTCCTCCACGTGAGCTGGGGAGAATCTTTGCCATTGGAAGGCCCCCTGTATCCAAGAGTTTCCATTGTTTTTTTGCAGAATCTATGGCCTCCATTCCCATTTCAAAACTATACAATCGGTCAAGACGTTCACTTAACAGGGCCTTTCGATTTTCTGAACGAGTTCTAACAGTAGCAATAGAGTGTGAAAGTGATGCAAGAGAAAATCCTGAAACATTTCCTACACCCAAAGTTAGCCGCGCAGCTCTTTCCAGGCGATGAAGTTGAAGATCAGCACTGGGTGATGAAAGATCCTTGACTATTTGATCAAATTCTGTTCCTTCTTCAGGTCCAACTAAACCGGTAGGAATCCCATCGATTAAGAGTAAATGTACTGAAACTCCCTTTTTCTCAGTGCGAAGGTGTCCCGTTATGTCCTGCATCTTTGCTGTAGATAACATGGAGATTAGGGAGTCTACTCCGCCTTTTCCTTCTCGAACTACAAATCCATCAGATGGGGCCACTATCTCGGCATCAGCATCGAATTCAGGCTCTTCCATCATGGATGCCGCATTCATGAGGAGGGCCATGGGATCTGCACCTCCAGTAGTCCAGATTGCTAATCCTGCTCCTTCATCTCTTGCAACTGTCATTTCATGTTCGTCGAAAGCCTGGCGATACCAAGGTGCAGGAGAGGCTCCCATTAACTGAGTTAATGCATCCATCCCCCTGAGTTGGGCATCTAAATCAGCAGAAAGCGCATCTGGTTCACCTGGAGTTGATCCTGAGGAATGAATTAGCACCCCATCTTCGAAAGCCAAAGCTGAAATCACTCCAGTTTCTTCTGCTAAAGCATCTACAATTAGTGGCCATTCATGTGTTGATGCAGGAAGCCTTCTTCCTGCAAGTCCAAGTGTGCCTAAGAGAGCCGAATCAGCCAATGCTTCAGGTAATCCATCAATTAGTCTACGAACTTCCTCCAACAATAGAGAAAATGCTCGATGTTTCAATTCATGTGCATCTTCCAATTCTACTAGTCGTGCCTTTCCTGCATCACCTCCGACATAATGGCGCTTTTCTTCGGCTTCTGCCAACCATCCTACGACTCTTCCTCCAGCGATTATCCGATGAGCACACGGTACTCTCGACTTTGGTTTGTATGAAGAAATCACTCCGCATTCAAATTCCATTATTTCGTTCATTGCACTTCCATCGAAGTTTTTGTCGATTGCATCTCCATGTGGCAGTTCAAACATTTCATCACCCTAGTAATTCTGCTAGATCCTTCTTTGTACGTCTCGCTTCATGAGCGCAACGCCCCAATCCTTTCCTTGAATCCAAATCTAACCAAAGAATAGCATCAGGTCCTGTTGCTGAAGCAAAGAATGCACCATTTTCGGATTCGGACCACCATTCGACAAGCCGCCCAATTCCACTTTCTAATGCCATTCTCTCCGCTCGAGTCCAACTATGGACTGAGCCCTGTTCATCTCCACCTTCCAACCCCTTTCCATCCAAAGTGAATAGTCTAGATTGTATCACACCTGGAAGGTGTTTGAAAGCGCGAACAACATTGATTGGCATGTCTATAAGATGATGGAGGCAACATCCGCCTTCAAGAACTTGCCCCTTTTCAAGGACTAAGGTGGCGTTTTGAAAGAGAATCCTATATCTCCAAAATCTGATTAGAAATTATTCTTCAATTGGTGAAAACATACTACAATTAGAATAACTAAATTTTTCAATTGAAAAATAGAAAATCCAATTGGAAAATCAAACGATTTATTCAAACCATTTTGCCGTACCCCACTATACATGAGTGTGGCGCTAGAGGTGCAGAAGTGCTCTAAATGTGAAGGAGATTCAATTATTCATCAACCATACAGTGGAATGCATCTCTGTGGGATTCATCTAGTAGAATCTGTAAGACGGAGAATTTCTAAATCTCTTCGAAAACAGTTGATATTACCTAAGAATTCGATTAATTCATTAGGACGCCCATTCAGAGTTTTAATCGCTATTTCTGGTGGAAAGGACTCGGCAATTCTCCTTCATTTCATCCATGAAATTTTAGAATCTAGAAGAGATGTTGAATTAATTGCAGGAGTCGTCGATGAAGGAATAGAAGGATATCGTTCACCTTCTATGGATTCTGCTCAAGAATTGTGTTCAAGTCTCGGAATTCCTCTTGAGCGAATTTCTTATCCGGATTTATCCTTCCCTGAGATGGACGATGTTGTAGAAGCCTTACCTATGATTTCAGAAAATAATCTTGAGGCAAGAGGGATGATGCCATGCAGTTTTTGTGGAGTATTTCGCAGACAAGGTCTCAATTCTCTTGCGAATCGAATTGGTGCGGATGTGATGGCATTGGGGCACAATCTCGATGATGTGGCACAATCAGTTCTAATGAATCTGCAAAAGGGAGAGGTTGATCGTACTGTTAGATTAGCTCCACATACTACTATCCCTATTGATGGATTAGCTCCCCGTATTGTTCCACTTCGTTGGATTCCAGAACAAGAGATTCATGCTGCAGCTATTCATCTGAATCTTCCTATCCATCATGGCAATTGCCCCCATGCAGGAGGTGCAATGCGTCAGAGAAGTCGTGACATTATCGCTACAATCGAGAAAGATATTCCAGGTAGCCGCCATGGTTTGGTTCAATCAATGGATCGGATTAGGGAACTTGCAAATATTTCGGGAAATGGATCTACCGTACAATCATGTGAGAGGTGTGGTGAACCTACCAGTCGTTCGATTTGTCAATCTTGTACGATGAAGGAATGGTTTGAATGAATGATGAGAATTCAAAGAAAATTTGGATTTATATGCAAGGAGCTGGGGATAAATTACTTGGTAAATTACCACCATCTAGATACCATCCAAAGGGTAGAAATCCATATGCACACATTGCTATCTGTGTGAAGAAGAAGTTCGGTCAATCATACAAGGAAATTCCAGATGATAGAATCGATGAAGTAATCAGATACATCGATTACTTGGTTGAAAATCCATCTTAAAGATCCCAATAACATTCTTTTTTTGAGAATGATTCAGGATTTGATTATATGGCGTCTTTTGACACCGTAGTACGATAACCTTGCAGATGTCACCATTTGAGTTCATTACAATTTTCTGTTCGCTAATTCTCGGTTTAGCACTAACACATATTTTCCGCGCAGTATCTGATTTGTATGAGATTCGCGATCGTGTCTCGACGTACTGGCTCAATTCGCTCTGGGTAGTAACTGTGTCTATGTGGACAATTTACTCCTGGTGGGGACTATGGAGTCTATCGTTGGACATGGATACTTGGAATTACGCACAGTATTGGTTTCTTGTAGTCAACCTCGCGTCTATCTACTTCTTCACGACACTAGTACTTCCTAAGGCTACGGACCAGGGTAAGATAGATTTGGAGGAGCACTATTACTCAGTGCACAAAGCCTTCTTCTCAATAGTCGCGTTTTCCCTATTTACGTCCACAGTTTTGAACCATTATCTCTTTGGATTGCCTCTAGCAACTCCTCAGGTAATTATGCCCTCGATTGTTGGTTTAGCCGCAATAGGTGCTGCTTTCAATGATTCCAAAACATATCACAAAGTCATCGGAGTTTTCATGCTTCTAATGTTTATTGCATTCCAACTAACTGACGTTGTTGTGATTGCCTTCGAACGTTGATCTAAACCAAATGGATGCGAGACTACGGTTTCTGTAAAACAAACATGACATGTTGATCCTCTAGGCCTCTTAGATCTATACGTTCTACTAGAATCATCTCTGAGTCCAAAATTCGTGATTCAGCATCAGAAAACCTTGCCTCATCTCCTCCCTTAATCCATCTTTCAGATGCCGCTTTCAGAGAAAGTAGTGCAATCCCTTTAGAATCAAGAAATCTATCACAAACTTTCAACATTAATTCAACCTGTCCTGCTTGAGAGACATCTTGGAGAATCCAAGGTACACGACGAGGAAGGAACACAGAATAATCTTCTAATTTTCGGGCATCTGCAAGAACTGGAAGTAAACCAGGTCGTTTTTCCGCAAGAGAAACGAGGTCTCTCATACAACGAGAAGATAAATCAACAGCCACAATAGAACCACCATGATGATTTCCAGCACCACATACGTGGTCATGAAGGTGAGAAATTGTAGTACCATGGCCTGCTCCAATGTATAGTACATTAGAACCTGGATTAGGCAATAGAATGCTTGCATCTCCAGAAGTACGGATAATTGCAGCACCTAATTTCGAAGACCTAGGGTTCCAAGACCTCCATTCGATTTTTCCTTCTCTGCGTAGTCTTTCATCTCTAACTTGTTTGCCTTTTACGGCATTTCGGCTCCAAAGTCCTCGTCCTTGACGCATTACCCCCCATCCAATAGAACCTGAATTAGGTTGCCTGGCCATTAACTCAACGTCCTTTCTTAGATGGCGGTTTTGGATGACGTGATCGAATAGATTCGACTGCCTTTTCGATAGACAAAATCTCTTTTTGAGACCAAGGAGTTCCTCCATGCTCATCGATTCTTACAGCAATAGATGCCTTTCCAGCCAAAAGACGAGAAATCTTACCTCGAACCCATCGAGGGGAACGAGAGATCCAAGGATGTTGGAAAATCATGCCATGTTTTGGAGGAGGAGATCCCGTCCGAAGGTGAGCAAAGAATGCCTTCTCAGCACCAAGTACCTGTACTGTACTACTAGGAAGTCGAGCTAGTCTAGAACGTCCATGAGCAGCGACACAGAGTCTTGCAGCCAATAAGGGCCCTAATAATTGAGAAAGAGAAGGCAAATATTCCTCAACTTGATTTCGAATCGCTATTTCTGATTCGTCTATTCTATTTGATAGTTCAACAGCAGTAATTGCTGACCCTTTTATGGCAGTCCATTCCTTTTTTGTGGGTCTATGTTCTGGTGAAATCAAGTCCAATGCTTCAACCAAGGTGCCGAAATTTTCCGCTGAAGCAACTACCTTTGGGATGTTTTTTCTCTCTGAATCTAAATCAACATCAATTAGGAAAAGGCCAGTCCATTCTACCACTCTAGATTCTAGAGTTGTCCATGCACTTCTCAATTCTTCAACAGAATGAACAAGATGTTCCAATCGGCGATCACCATCTCCAGCTGCTTGAGCAATACCTCTTCGTGCAAGAATTAGGGCCGCCTGCTCCATTAAAGCAAGGTCCTCCTTTTCCAATGGTGGCCAATTTTCAGGAGCCGTGATGAGGGTTATGGAGTTAGGAAAACGATCCGCTAACTCTCTAGCTTCAGAAGTCATCCTTTCTTTCTTCATTTTTTCAATTCTATCTGCAACTGCACCAGGTGACCTGATTCCATCCCAGATGGCTTCATCTACAACAAATCCAGAATCATCAATGAGACGAGCCATTCGCCAGTCCCAGTACAGTTCCATAGTTCATCGAAGTGGACAATAGGCATGAAGCCCTCGGATAATCTTGTTTTGGAAGAGGCTTTGGACTAGATACTCTTGGTTGTGGTATGGATGGGCGAGCCCTCTTCCTAGTGGCCCTTGGTGGTGCTATAGGTGCTATTGCCCGTTACCTAACTACCACGATGCTTCCAATTGATTCCCATTGGTCTACTCTTACAATCAATCTCACCGGGTCTTTACTTCTTGGAATTATAGCTGGAGGCATGCACAGTTCAGGTGCTATTTCTGATGAACTCCTGCTTCTATTAGGTACAGGGATTCTTGGGGCATTCACTACAATGAGTACATTCAGTGTGGATTTAATGCAATTATTAGATGATTCACAATTGGCTACGGCGGGGGTATATCTTACCTCTACGGCATTAATTGGCCCATTTCTAGCCTACATTGGATGGAAGGGCACCTCAATGGTAATTGGGGCTTAATCATCAGATTGACATCTATTTCAATCGAGAACTTCTTATGTGCACCGTAGTTCCTGAACCCGTTCCGTGCGAATCGGTCTATGTTGTGAGTGAGATGTTCTGTCCCGAATGTGGTTCCCTATCCTTCCCTGATCCTTCAGGCAATATCAAATGCCCAAACCATTCCTGTGGCTACGAAGGTAGCATAAAAGGAACATCTGGAAAGGGCGGAATTCTCAAAGATGAAGCAGGAAACGAAATCGATTTAGTGAATGCGAGCTCTAAATCGACTGCTACAGATCTTAAGCATCTCAAGGAAAGCATTGCAGAATCTGGAGGCCAAGGAGTTCTCCAAGAAGGAGCAATGATGTGCCCTAAGTGTGACTGTCAACGTATCTATGTGGTTCTCATGCAGACTCGAAGTTCTGATGAACCAGAGACCAAGATTGGAACATGTGACGAATGTGGCCATAAATTCAGAGAATATGCATAATGGGCCCTTATTCGTCCAAGAATGACTCCGAACCCTTTTGGACCTCATTTAAGCACCCTCAGTTCCGTAAGGGGTTTGATTGACATGATTCAGTTCACTGCTAGACCAGAGACGATGAGAACCATTGTAGATGTTCTCAGCGTAATTGTAGACGAGGCCAGAATGCGATTTTCTAGTGATGGATTAGACATTAATGTGGTAGACGCAAGTCATGTTGCATTGATTAGGATGCATGTTGATGCTGCAGCATTTGAGACATGGGATGTCAAGGACACAATCATTGCAATTGAACTATCAAAATTACGTGATTTACTCAAATTAGCCGGCCCCGACGACTTGGTGGATGTGAATTATGATTCATCTGTTGGTCAATTCGATATCAAAGTGGGAGAAGTGGATCGTTCTATTCGTCCAATTGATCACACATTGATGAAAGATCCAAAGGTTCCCGACCTTGAATTAAAGAGCAAAGTGAAGATTGCATCTACTAAGTTGCACAAAGCCCTCCAAGCAGCACGCCTAGTTGGAGAGTTAGTCACACTCTCTCTTGATACACGCCAGTTCAACCTTCACGTACAAGGAGATCAAGACTCAGTTTCAGTTTCTCATGAAGCAGGACAACTCGAAGATTTGGTTGCGGAAAAACCTGTAAAATCAACATATTCTACAAATTATCTTCAGCCAATTGTGAAGGTGATAGACGGAGTAGTTTCATCTGTAGAAGTTTGTTTTGACGATAAATATCCTCTCAATCTTAACTTTGAGATTGCTGATGGAGCAGGAAATGTGACTTATTTCCTCGCTCCTCGAATTGATGATACAATTTGATAAGATTCTATCCGTCGAAATCTTGAGGGAGACCTTCCTCGGCAGTACATGGTTGAGGGCAGTGTATGTGTCCTTATTCCAAGCGTTAGGAACTCCGATGAACTAGCTGTAGTGCTCCAAGGTTTATCCAAACAAGATTTTGACGGAAAGTTGGAAATCGTTGTCGTGGGACCAGGAAATGATCCAGGTAAAGGAGTCGCTGAATCAATGGGTGCTCGATTCATTGATGATGGTGGAGTTCGCACAAGAGCAGATGCTTGTAACGTTGGTTTAGAAAAGACCGAGTCTGAATTTGTTTTTTTCACAGACGATGATGTGCTTGTTCCTGAAAATTGGATTTCAAGTCTAATCAAATGGTTTGAGAGGCCTGAAGTTGCAGGAGTAGGTGGGCCGAACTTTGCTCCAGTCAAAGAATCGACATTTTGGCAACGCGTAATTGATGTGACATTCTGTAGTAAATGGGTTACTGCTGGAACAAATTATGGGAATCAAGCCATGGATGAATTGGAAGAGGTGGAACAACTTCCAGGTGTGAATGCAGCTTATCGCCGTTCAGTCTTAGAAGAGGTCAACGGATTTGACCATGGAGCAATAGGATGTGAAGATGCAATGTTGGATTACAGAATTAGACATGCAGGTCATCGATTATGGCAAGACGGTAGTGCAATAATGTGGCATCGGAGGAGAGGGCCCTCTCGAGTCAGAAAACAAATTGGAAATTATGGAATGGTGAGAATTCTAGCTAGTAATATACATCCTGAAATGAGGTCGTGGTCACACTCAGCAGTAGGACTCTTTCCTCTATTATCTTTTATTGGAATCAGCGCGCTAATCACTGGAGCCATGGGTGGAGGTGCTGATGCATCACTTTGGTTTACATTTGATGGAATTTGGAGCACTTCTCGAATACTTTTCCATGGCTCTCTTGGCTTGATGTCTCTTTACATTGCAATATGCTGGGTTGGTGCCCTTTTTGGCACATCTCCATCTAGAACGTTGTTCACAATATTTGCTGCTCCATTGATGACCTTCACCTTACATTGGTCATATGGAATAGGCGTCATGAGAGGATGGCAACGTATTCGTTCAGGAAATCCTGGATTACAAATTGACGATCGTAACAGAATATAATCAACGTAGACCATGATTCGCAAAGAAAAGTGGAAGTATTGTAATCACCCCACAAAATACCATTCCACATAATGACCCCAATACAGTACTCGCTTGAGTTAATAATTGAACATCAACTCCGCCATAAATTTCTGTAGAACCTTGTGGAAATTCAACGGATAAATTGATTCCCAAATTTGCAATGTTTGAAAATAAAATAGCTCCAAGTGTAATCCAAATACCCTTTTTCTGATATGTTTGGATTTGATAGCCAGAGTACAAAAAAATAGCACCTGTAACCATTGAAATCAACCCGGTTGCAGCATAATACCAAGAAGGTAGCAATGCCTCTTCGACTTCTGGACCCATTGTGGATAGCCAACTATTCAACCCAATAGTTCCAAATGAAAATAATGAGCCAACCATCCCCATTCCTCCAATACACATGACGCTAATTCCAATTATTTTCGTAATCACATGAGGTTCTTCTTCCAAAGGGACTAGAATTGGAGTAGGTGATGTGGCTCCTTGTAAAATTACATTCGAGTCAACGGGGGTTTGCATGAATAGAAACTATAGGACAAGGGGATAATTGTTTCATTCAGATTTCTTTCGAAAAACTGGAAAGGAAGGTCGCCAGAAAATTGCACTGAAGACACTAATGAAAACCCCCCCTAAAACTAAACCCGGCCAACCTTCCTGAATATAGCCTGGCCTTGCATTGAAAAAGGCCCATACGAACGAAGGAAGAATTCCTAAGAAAATAGCAATTAACAATTCTTCAATTGCTCTTCTAACTGGTTCGGGACCTGCAGGAAGAGGATCACCGTCGCCATCCCACTTCATTACTTCAGAATCTACCTTAACCAATCGAAATGAAACTGGTTGATTGTCTTCAAACACTAAACCTGTTTTTGGTCGAGCAAGCTTCAAATTACTCCAATCCCTAATGATTTGGAAACCTCGTGGACCCTTTGGACGACCATCTGTAGGTTGCCCCCAATATCCACGTTCTGGAAGAAAATCTCCTAAAATTTCAATTCCATTTGTTGAAGATAGCAACTGATTATTGAAGGCTAATTCCCATTCTCCTTCAGTAGGTAGTCGAATAGAAGATTTTTGAAGCCGTTCTTCGATTGTAGCATCACCTGGAAACAATTTACTCAATTCTTCGAAATTATAGGCTCTAGATGTAATGTGAAAACTTGGAACTGAACACTCATGCTTTGGCCCTAATTCGCCAAACAGAACCCCTCTACGACTGCCACCAATTATTATTTGGTCACCCTCGACTTGTTGCCATTCTATTTGTGATGAACTAGTCATTCACAACCACCTAGATTGCACCAGTTTGGATTTCCCACTGAGAAGCATAAACCCCATCTGAAGAGATTAGTTCGTCATGAGTCCCTCTTTCAACAATTACTCCATCTACCATTGAGATAATTTCGTCTGCATT
>DASCRU010000131.1:0-12648 GCA_034400015.1 Candidatus Thalassarchaeaceae archaeon
TACAACACATCAGGAGATGATAATCACATTTGCGAAGTGACTGTTACTGTAGATGGGGACAACGTCACTTTGACGATGAATGGGATTCCAAATCATGATCTTGAATCAGGGCCAGGTTGTTGTGCAACAGCACAGTCATACACACTCACTGTTCCTAGAGAGCCAGTAAACGATACTACTGGAGGGCATTCGTCTACTAATTGTCCTTCAGCAGGTGGAAACTATCAATGTGCAGCTGATCGAGGGTCAATTGCTTATGGCATGAATGGAGTGCCATTCTTTGGCCCAGAAGATGGTCCTGGTGGGGATGCAGTTGCTTACCACCATGGCGAGTATGAAGAAGATAGACAGCAGATTTGGCTAGGAATCGGGTATGGCCATTCCGCAGGAGGCACCTATCATTATCATGCAGATGCAAATCTCATGCATTGGCATCCAAATGAGACCACTAATGAGGGATGGTTGGATTACTCATTCCCTTCTTCGCTGGATTCTGAAGTTTCATCTCCAGTTATTGGCGTTGCTTTTGATGGCTACCCAATTTACGGAATTTACGGTGATGATGGAAATGGTCAGATAACAGAGATGAAATCATCATACCAGTTGAAGTCTGGAGAAACAGGATACAATGGGATTGATGACTATGAGTATGTTGATGGATTGGGAGATCTCGATGTTTGCAATGGTCATTTCGGCCCCACTCCTGATTTTCCTCAGGGAATTTACCACTATCATTCTACAATTGAGAATGGAATAGGGGAAATGGGGTTCCCATATTTCCTTATTTGTTACCATGGAGAAGTTCCCAATAGTGAAGGAGAAGGTCCTGATTGTTCAGGGCATGGAGTAACGTGGGGCCCTGGAATAGGTCCACCTCCAGACGGATGTGGAGGGGGCGGAGGCCAAGGGCAGCAATCTACTGAAATTAATATTCTAGAACAGGAGTTTGTTTTCGATTGGAGTACTCTTATTGTAATGGTAATGTTCAGTGTAATTGGTTTGAGGAAATTTAGAAAACAATTATGATATTTTGAGTGCCGCCTCAAAAGCAATTCTCCAATCTTTTCCTCCATTCCGATTTGCAAAGGGATTCGCAGGACTAGGATGAGGTATCCCCCCTACTTGGGGAATCAAGTTGCTGTCAAAAATACCACTAATTCGTTTTTGAGAGTATCTTCCTACCCCTATTACTCTGGTAATTTCTAGAATCCTTACCACTTCCTTTAGGTGTTTATCACAAATGTCCATCAATTCCAAAGCAGCATTTCCTCGAAGCTTATCAGGAGTGATGTTTTTACCATGTTCATCGAACATCCACAGAGGACAATGATTTACGATAAAGACCTCCTTTCCTGAGGCATCTCCCGGTCCAAATAGTTCTGATAACGCCCCCCAAATTCTTGTGCCCGAGACTTCGGGTTTGGGATGTTCTAACCCAATAACTAGGCGTTTGGGATGGGAAATTGGCGGTTCACCAACATGAAGATCAGAGATTCCTAATATTTCACGAACCATTTTTGGGCAACCAAATGGGATTCCAGTGTTTCCCATCCCATGCCCGGGATTCATTCCAACAAGTAGTATATCTGCATCTCCACTTCCATGTCTTCTAATGTATTCTGAATGAGGATCCCAAGCATAATCTATTGGATTGTAAGCATATTCAATTTGTGGAGTTTCTATCACTAGTCTAGGAATTATCTCGTTTGCTTTTTGTCGAAGATTGGATGCATTTTCCAATAAATGATCAACCTTGTTCATTTTTCCACCACCATAATCGAATTTACTATTTCTGGTATTTGTAAATCTACAGTCTCGAATACATCTTGAACACTTTCGAATGCCAGTGAATTTCTGTTTGATGATAACCTATTTGCTCTTGCTGATACTATTTTCCACGCTGCCTTTTCTCCGATTCCAGGTATTGTTCTGAATTGTCTTTCAGTCATTGTATTCGGGTCTAATCCTACTTCCACTCCAGTAAGACTTCTAGACCCATGTCCAGTGACGATTACATCACTTTTTGTTTCAAGTGGAATATGGTAATTTACTCCCATGAGGATTGGATATGCTCCTATTTGTCGACCCATAGTTAGTCCTGGTTTCCCATGTATTTCTGGGTCTTTATGCATGGCATTTTCTATATGTCTCGGCAGACGAATTCTTCCATCGTGTGTTTCCCAATACACCTCATTTAGACGATGTCCAATAGGAAACATCTCTTGGAGAAGAGGTCCATCAATTTGATTTCGAACCCACTCTTTGAATTCTTGAAACGGCTTTTCATTCACCTTTTGGAATCCTTCTCCATCTACTTGTCGAATATTGATTCTTCGAATCCATACACCTGAATTTTTCAGAGACTCCAATAGGTCCTGATTCAGTTTGTAGGATGTATCGGTTTCACCTCTTAGGCCGGCTATAAAGTTTAATCCAGGTAGTAGTTTAGGAAGGCCGCGAGAACCTCTTTCTCGCCCATATTTATTGATCAGTTCTATTGCAGTATGCAATTGTTTAGAATCACAATTCAACCAATTCTCTTCATGTACTTGAGGGTCAGCTGATTCAAGCCCAAATGATAGAACGGCCCCATCGGAGAGTGTTTCAACTAGAGTTCGTGTGATTTCATCTGCGGGTTCTAGATTTTCTGCAATGATGCTAGGGTTTCCATTGTCTACATGAAGGGTGTCTATTCTTTCGTCTTCTCGGATGCCGTGAAGAAGTCTTGCAATTGGTTCAGGGTTAGGGATTGGATACTCAAGATCTACAACACCTTCAGCCATGTAGGTATACACATCAGTCATCCCACCAAGTCGTACATGAGTGACTCCATTGTCTGCAGCAATTTGGATTTCACGAATTACATCTTCAGGAGTTCTCCAAAGGGGAACTCCTTTTTTTGGTTCAATGCAAAAACGACACCCTCTCTTGTAACGAACACATCCTTGGTAAACTTCTACTTCATAGGTTAGGGGGCCTGGCTTGTCTTCTGTCCCTATATCTGGATGGCTAGTAACTGCGAAACTTGCAGCACCTTCTTGCGCCCATTTCGACCATTGTTCACCATTTCTACGCTTATGTGCCCATTCACCTGTTTCAAGAAAATGATTCAATGTTGCATCAGTATCTTGCAGTGCGAGAAATAGACCCTTTCGGAGTGGAACCCATCCTTGTTTTCTCCAACCCCTGATTGCCCAACCTCCAGCTACGATAGGTGTATTTCTAGGAAAAGATCGAATTAGAGCATCAGTCTCTTTGAGGGAAATGGGAGTTCCTCGGAGATATTTCCCTGGAACAACTGCCCCTGCAATTATTGCAATACCCTCAATTGTACCTTCTTTGACACAATCAGGTCTTTCTCCTAGCCTCCATTGATCAATAGTGACATATTCGTATTCTTTCTTTCTTGAACGAAGTAAACCACAGACATAACGGACATGGAATCCAATATAAGGAGGGACTCCGAAAGCGGCTGGTTCATCTTCATATCCATCAATGACTAGCCAAGTCATTTGTCTCCCTCACCCTTTGTGGGGGGGCTTTAGCCTTTCATCCTAAGTGTAAATTCAGTTTCTACGACTACGATCTCCACGACCCTTGTTGTCTCCGCGTCCTCCGCGGCCTCTATTGTCTCCGCGCCGGCCTCCTCCTCCGGAATTGGCTTCTTCAAATCGTATGCGTCTTCCACCTAATTTGACGTCTTTCATTGCCTTGATTGCATTTCGTCCTTGTTCTGGATTATCAAATACAATGAATCCAAATCCTTTCGGGGAACCGTCACGATCGGTGACAATATCGATTTTTCGAAGTGATCCATGGGGTTCTACAACCTCTCGAATTTCCTCTTCAGTAGCGCTATGGGGTAAACCACCTACGAAGACCTTCAACCCAGCAGCCTTTTCAGCTTCTTTCCGCATACTGTTGATGACTTCTCTTTCCTTTGCAAGTTCTTCTTTTGATGCATCGCCACTCTTCACCTTGTCCATGCAATCACGACATCGGATTGGTTTACCTGGAGTTGGTTCGAAAGGTACCTTGGTTGCAGTTCCACAAAGTGTGCAAGTCGTTGCATGCATTTCTCTTCGAGGTCTTCCGTCTCTACCAGTAGGCCTTCTAATCTGACTATCAGGCATCTTGTGGTTTTCACCTCTCCTGTAGTCGGCCATAGGGGATAGGTACGGACGAGCTCCATCGTGTCCTAATCTTCCATCCATTTCAGAAGTCCACCTCTCTCCACCTCTATTCAGTGGTGACAAATCGATTCCTTCTGGAATCATATGGCCATGTCCATACCCATTAGATAGAGCACGATAACCAGTGTAATCACAACGAACACATGCTACATTTTGGTCAGGAGTTTTGTCACTAACTTCTAGGAAAATACCACATGCTGGACAGATAGAATGTAGGACTCCTAAGGAAGGATCTCCCTTACAAGAAGCTTTGACCATTGGTTCTGATTTAATTACTCGTGCTCTGACGATATCTCTACTTCTCATTCCATCTCCTGGTGACGGCATGAATCGGTCAACAATCTCTGAGACAAAGATATCTGCAGTTCTATGTAATGCATCTAAAGTTCGATTAGGATCTTGTCTCCCTTCAATATGGAGGATTACTATCTCAGCAGTCTTAGAATGAAGACGAGATACACGGCCGATGACTACTTCTCCTTCTTGAGGTATTACAGGAGTAGACCCCGATGTAACTACGTCAACTACATCTTCAGTGATGCTGACTGTTCCTGAACGTAGAGCCACCCACTGTTCTTGATGACGTCCAATGCCTGACCCAGTTACTACATCCTCTTCCAGGTGTAGAGTAGTTCCTGGGGTAACGAACATACCATCAGACGTGTTCATGCCTTCGGCGACTGGACGGTTCCCTATCAACGCGCCGGCCGCTTAATCCACCACATGGCAGCCTCTGTTGAGTCCCTTCTCTTAGTATGGTGTGGATAAATTGCAGGCATTGGGAGATCTACTTCCATCCATCTTTTCGCCTTCCAACCCGCTGCTTCAGCCCATGGTTCGATATGCTTAGCTCCTCTTCCATGTAGGAGATGGATTGATTCTGTAGCACATTTAATCGCGGCATCGAGAAAGGGCCGATCTGCTCTAGGTGTTTGTCTCCCCCAAGGGGGGTTCATAATGACCAAGTCTCGTGTTAGTTGCTCTTCAACAATAGAACGTACATCTCCATTCAGGATTCTACATTTGTCATCTAGGTTCATTGATGAGATGGCCTTTTGGAGAGAAATACATACTTCGGGATCAATTTCAACAAATATTGCATTTGGCGCACCTAACAGAAGTGCCCCGATTCCAAGAATTCCATTTCCTGCACCTAGGTCAATTACCCCATCTGTTTCCTCAAATGGTTCTTCAGAATTTATTGAAAATAGCCATCTAGCAGCGGTTTCCCCATCTGTTCCGTATTGTTCTAGAGCCGGTTCTCGGAAAGGATGAGCTGGTAATTTGGACAGAGTCATCGCAAGATGCCGCAGTCGCATAGCCCTCGGTGTTCGCTATTACGCATCAATCAAACGCCACCAAGACGGTTTCCAGTACGAAAACGGTCGTTTGTAGGTACTTGCGAATTTGTAGGTTGTTGTGGAATGCTATTTGTTCCTGATTTGAATTGTTGAATAGATGCTGCCTCACGCTTCAATTGAACAGTTAGTTCAAGCCCTGGCATTCGATCACCACAGTATCGACAAAACTTAGCCGCATCGGCTTGTTCTCTTCCACACTCTGTGCAATGCACCATACCTTCAACAACCTACACATGCGTATGAACGTTCGTCACTGAAAGATTCCAACTACCATTGTCCAGACATCAATTCCAGCCGCAGAGGCTCTTTCTGAAACATCTAGAAACTTAGCATGTTCCATAATTCCAGTCATATCTAATCCATCTGCTCTTAGCATTTCGATGGTTTGTCTTACTTCCACCATTAGAGGCGATTCTGTGTTTTCTTCAGCTACAACTTCGACAACTGAAAATTCATCTTCATCTTTGGGTGAATCTAGAATTTCTTTATCTTCATTAGAATCGATTACAACTTGCGGATCGTTTTCAACAGGCATATCACCCTCATCTTCAACATTAGATGAAAAAGTGTAACATTTCCCTTGAAAATCTAAGGGATCAAAGGGAAGCAGAATAGATGGAGAATCAGAGGCCTCTGGATGCCTGAAACATGACCATGAACTTTCTAGGAAATCAGCGTTTGAGGTAGGCGATATCGTCACCTCTAATCGAGCCCAACCTATGGAAACAAGAGGCTTCATCCAAATCCCCAAATCTTTGGTTGCGATATCAATCAGGTGAATACTATGCCCAGATGCATTGAAACCATTCTCTTCAATCTCTTCAAGTTCTGAACGAGGTCGAAGATATGTTGAGAATATTACTTCGTTATTTTGCACCGATTCTACTACTTGTTCGTATTCGGGACGATATGACCTTGGCATAATGAGAACCACTCTTGTTCTCCCGTCTTTTTCAGTTGAACCAGACAATCCTCGAAACGACCCTCGGGTCATTCTGGGAGCAGCCATATTGATTGGACATCAAGGATGGTTATAGCCCTCACCCGAAGATGTTGATTGAATCCATCCACGTCGAACGGAATCTAACTCTGCAAGTAGGACACACCCTCCTGCTGCACCGCGAATCGTATTTTCAGAAAATGCAGACCATCGAATTACACAACCCTCAATTTCAGGTGTTGTAACGACTATTGCCATTCCAGCATGAAGGTTTTCTGAAGGGTCTGGATTAATTTCTGAGGTCCCTGCCCATCTATTGATATCGGGAGCAATGGAATCGTTTATGATAATATGAGATTGAGGAGAAGATGGTAATCCTGAACAAATATTTGTTGCAGATTTTTCCCATTTGTCCATTATCCATTTCTTTGTGACTGGGGATTCAGTTTCTATTTCGATATGAACAACATGACCAAATTCACGTTCAATTCGTTTACAATCGACGAATACTTCGAAGGATGGCTTGTGTTCGATTTGATTAATCATAGAAGATAGCAATCGAATTAATTCTTCTTTGATTTTCTCTGCCTCACCAGGGATTTCTTCTGAAGGTCGTTCTCCAGAACGTGTGGAAATCAATAGTTCCAACCCTCCACCGGAGACAGATTGTTCTGTTGAAATTGAAATTCGTTCGATTTTGATTTCTGTATTTATTGGATTGATAGATAATGCAATTGGCATTACTGTGCAGTTTGTTGAACAAATGATGCCTGATTTCCTTGAATCTAATAAAACAAGATGATTTGAGTTTACTTCTGGAATTACTAATGGTACCTCAGGGTCCATTCTATGATGAGATGCGTTTGAATAAACAGTGCACCCTTTTTTGATAAAAAGTGGTTCTATTTGAGCTGCTATTGAAGAAGGAACAGCGCTGAAAATAACATGAACATCATCACTTTCAGCTAATTCCAAACCATCTTCCATACTAAGAATTTGCAAATTTGGAAGTGCAGGCCTTTTTTCATCAAGATGCCATGGTAATTCAGACAGTTTTTTCCCGGCAGAATTAGGAGACCCTATCACTCCAATTAACTCAAAAAATGGATGATTACTCAACCGTTGTTGAAATCTCTGAGAGACCAATCCCCCCGACCCTAGAATGATGCAACCAATCTTCGAATCAGGCATGATTGGCTCCTCTGTTGCATCGTTGCCACCTTGCCTGTGTATTCAAAACGCTTGGTAGAATTATTTTTTTGTAAATGGGCAAGATAATGACCTTCCAAACATCTTTCTAAAAATAATCGGGTTTGATCAAATGTACCCTTATCACAATAAAATCAAACAACGGATTAGGAATAATGAACTAATAGGATACGAATATGTTGATCAATACAAGGACATCAAACCTTGTCTGTTACTGTTTTTTGAAACCATTCCCGAAATTAGGCCGATTAGAGAATATCGTTTTGAAGAGTATGAATCTATTTTGGAATTATGGGAAAATAAATCGTAGTAGATTAAACAACACGAATAGGTTACTAACATATTATCCAACTCATTTCAAGTTTGATTGGTTAAACATTATATCGAATTGTAAGTGGTGAGAACCATGAACAATGATACTGTTCTAGTTACAGGTGGTGCTGGATTCATTGGTCAACACCTCACCACTGAACTATTATCTCTAGGAAGAAAGGTTACCGTTTTAGATGATTTTTCAACCGGGCTCACCCTGGCCCCGCATCCGATGTTACGAGTAATTGAAGGAGATATTTCAAATCCTCTTATTCGCGAAGAAGCACTTTATCAAGTTAAATCTGTAATTAATTTAGCCGCAATTGCATCGGTCTCTTTATGCGAAAGTGAACCAGAATTAAGTTCTAAGGTAAATTTCCTAGCTGCTGAAAATTTATTCCGAGAGGCCTCAAATCGAGATGTTTCTGCTATTCTTCATGCCTCTACTTCTGCTTTGTATGGGGTACCTGAAGAATTGCCTTTGACGGAGAATTCATCAATTCACCCCATTGGAAAATATGGTTTAGACAAAGAAAGTGCTGAGAATGCACTTCTTTCTATCAAAACCACTCCTGTATGTGCATTAAGATTGTTCAATGTATTTGGCCTAGGACAAAAAAGAGGTTCCCCGTATAGTGGAGTGTTGACAATTTTTGCTGATAGAATTAGCAAACAGCAACCGTTGACAATTTTTGGAGATGGATTACAGACTCGGGATTTTATTCATGTGAAGGATGTAGTATCTGCATTCATTTCCTGCCTGTATGACCTTGAAAAAGAAGGTCAAAAATCAATGGTCAATGGTAAGAAATTCAATGTTTGTTCCGGAGAATCTTTGACTTTGCTTGATGTTGTTGAAGCATTTAGTTCAGCATCTACACTTTTACCAGAGATAAATTTTGAACCACCTAGAGAGGGTGATATCTTGCATAGTTTAGGTTCATTTGATGAGTTGAATAAATCAATTGGTTGGACTCCAACCCAAGACTTTTCACAACGATTGGGTGAATTATTGCTATGAAATTGGCTTCCGAACGAATCGTCTTCTAATTACCTTCATCGCTATACGAAAACCATCTGCAATTGAACCAAGTTTTGATTGCCCAATTCGTTTGTCGTAGTGAATAGGAACCTCACTAATTACTAACCCGTTGTGAGCAGCAGCAGCATACATTTCGGCTTCAATTTCAAAACCAATTGAATTCAATTCCATCTTTTCTATTGAATTTCGGCTTAGAACCCAAAACCCAGTACATAGATCTGAGACATATGTCCCGTGAAGGAAAACAGCCAACCATGTAAGCATATGATTTCCGATCCAATTCCTTCTACTCATTGCACCTGATTCGATCCATCCTTTCATCCTAGAACCAATTACAATGTCTACATTCTCTTCATCTATTTTTTTGATCAATGTAGTAATTTCTTCAGGCCTATATGTGCCATCTGCATCCATCATCACTAGAGCCAAATCATTAGAATTCATAAAAATTGAAAATGCTTCTCTCAATCCGCGTCCTTTTCCTGAGCCGCTATGTTGTCTAATAATCTCACAATTCAGATCGGCGGCCAATTCAATTGTCCCATCAGTGGAACCGCCATCTACAACGACAATACGAGCATCCCATCCTTGAGAAGCAATGTCTTGGAAAGGAATTCGTTCTACCACATTTCTCAAAGCCCTTGCTTCGTCAAGAGTAGGAAGTAGGATTGTGATGCCTCGTTGTTTCATTGTAACACCTCAAATCTCGGAAATCTCCAACCAATGGACCCAAACTCCATTTGAATCAATTAAACGATCACCTCTTCCTGAAACCCCTGTCGGGTTTAGCCAAGCCTCATTGTCTGTATCTACATCAATCAATATGGAAATTGAACCATCATCTCCTACATTGATCAATGTACTTACCATTTCTACAGAACCCTCAGTTATTTTTTCGATCGTTGTTGAGTTTCCATTACTATATGCAGTGATGGAAACAGTTTGTTCTGGCGGGGCCTCAATTAATGCTGATACTCTTACCATTGATGACCTCATTCCTCTTGTTGTCAATATATCCTTTGTAACTGAACCATCTGATAGAAATACACGATTTTCAGAAACCGGATATTCGGGCCAATCGTACAAACCAGTCCAAGGTGAGGCCCTCCAATCACATCCAGCATTGCATGATTTTTCTTCAAATCCGTAAATCATAATTTCGCGAGTGGATTCAGCAGTAGGGTTCAGATGAAATTCCCAAATTCTGCTTCCATCTTGATCTGAAATCATAGACCAGTAATTGGAAGTAGCCAATAAGAATCCCACTTCACCTCTAGGGCTGGTAATTGCATGTGTAATTCCCAATTCGCTCAATCGTTCAAAATCATCGTTCAATATGGCATTGTACGTTTGAAATTGAATTCTCTCTTCTATTTTGATTAATCCTAAGTTTGGAAAGGCAGTTCTCTGGAGTTCTCCTTCAACATCTAGTAGATACCCCCACGGCCGGTTTTCAACGAAAACAATCGCATCATCGGGGAGTTCCAATGACTGATGGATCATTCGATCCCCATCAGTTCGAACCCATAGTTCAGGATGTTGATGCAATGTTGTGAACCAACCAATTGTTAACAATAACAGTGAAGCGCAAATTGCAAATGAACATTGAAGGAAAAATGGAGAAATATCTGAAGGAGAATCAAAGAACTGTCTCGACTCAATTTCTCCTTCATTTTGTTCGTGAATTTGTTCCTTCTTACCCATCATCCTTAATCTGATTGAAGGCGCTAAACCAAGAGCACCTAATGCAGCTAGAGGAATATGGAATCCATGCATCGACATACTATACAGAATATAGGAAACTAGGGTTAGTAGACCGATTCCAACTATTCCTTCCAATAAGTGAATTAGACTAAGAATCCAGAGTAATAACAACCACGACAATAGCAACCTTCCTTCTAATGAGTTCCTACTTCTCCATGCTCCCCAAATTGCGAATGGAATCAATGGCCCATTCCATTTAATCAACGCAAAACCTCCTTGCCAGCCATATTCTGCAAGAATTGCCACATCTTGTACTCTAGGCGCAAAAACCCCTGCTGCAATGAATAGTGAGACTCCAATCACCAAACTCGATCCTAGAATTACTCGATTTCGATTGGATTCGGTTTCATTGCTATTCGCTCTTACAAGCGTTCGCCCCATAATGAGTAGAATCAGGTACATTGCCCCGCTGGGATGGATTACACCTGCCGCGGCTACTGAAATCAAAGCCATAGAATCTTGTCGAGCGGATCTTTTTTCGGCGTTCATCACCACTAATAAACCTAGAATCAAACCCAATTGAGATAGTACCGAAGGGTAACCTGAATCAATCATCTTGGCAAATAATCCTGCACTCAAGGTCATTGATACCAACATACTTCCACCTGCTCCAAATCGCGTAAAAACGCCTGCTAGGCTAGCACAAAGAAGCCCTAAACCAAGATGTCCAATTAGAGAAACTGCAGTGGAAGAATCAATTCCAGTAATTGCCATAATCACAGCAGCAGTTGAAGGAAGAGCAGGAGGATAGGTCCATTTCCCTATACTAGGAGGAGGTAAATTGGTTGTTCCAGATGATTCTAACGTATCTGCCAAGGTCGCAAATCCAATCCAATCGATTCCAAGTGGTTCAATGAAAAGGAAATGTGGCAGCATCAACCCAATAATTCCAGCACAGGATGCAATAAGAATCCAAAAATCTGCAGTCGAGAACTCCCATTGTATTTTCTCAGAAGCAGGAATTGGTTTCTCCCACTGTTCAGGATTTTCTCTTCTTTGTGCCCTTTCTATTTCAGTTTCTAATCGTTCCCATGGGCTCTCAACTTCCCCCTTTTCTTCATTACTCTGCGTAATTTTCCTAGAACCAATTTCCATCAAACCCCAGAGAAACAAAACTGGTAACAACCTAAGTTCGTTGAAAATCAATACACTCCATCCAATTATTCCAAGCATGAGGAACAACGAGATTCCAGGGACGATAAGGAGTCGTTGAGCATCCGTTCGGGCAGGGTCTAGATGGCTCAGAAATCTATCAGCCATCCATAGACATGGGGCAAGTAATAGGATAATCGCAGACAATTGTCTGAGTAAATCTCCTTCGAACCACATGGTCCCACCTAGAACGAAGACTGATGAGGACCCTCATAGCGGATTCCCTCCTCGGATGGTTCATGATGAGGTGGGACAGTGAATCATTTCACCCCGTTGTAATTTTCCCTGAGGAACCGAAGGTACTCGATTTGACAGGTTCAGAAGACTATGGTTCTGAAAATGAAAAGTGGACAATAGGAAGATACGATGAAGTGAGATCGATTTACACTTCAGATCTGTTTAGTGATGGGCGAACAGTACATGTGGGGTTGGATTTAGGTGGACCAGTGGGGACTCCTGTGTATGCGTTTTTAGGCGGGATTGTACATGCATCCGGATTCAATTCTGAATTAGGGGACTATGGCCATACTATTGTTACTAAACATAGAATTGATGGGCAGGATTTTTGGGCATTGTTTGGACATTTAGATGCCGAATCTACTGAGTCTCTTCGTCCAGGTGATTCAATAAGTTCTGGACAATTAATTGGTAGATTTGGAGCAGAAAATGAGAATG
>DASCRU010000132.1:0-3043 GCA_034400015.1 Candidatus Thalassarchaeaceae archaeon
GCTTTGGATTCATTCACTTGTGGGGGTACTGATGCTGATGGGATAATGGATAATTTGTTGAACTCAATCATTTCTAAGATTCCAACATTACGAATTGTACGACGAGATAAGGTCGACAGATTTCTTCATGAAGATCAACAAGACAAGGCATAGGTGCTAACATGGATATTCATTCGTTTATTATGGATAGATTCAAGCATTTCAATGCTGGAGAACTTGCTAGATGTGCAACATCTTTGCGTTCTTTTATTGATTCAGGAGGGTCTATGATGATTACACTGGCAGGGGCAATGTCCACAGCTCAAATTGGTCGAAGTCTTGCTCCAGCAATCCGTGCTGGGAAGATACATGCAATTTCTTGTACAGGGGCGAACCTTGAGGAAGACTTGTTCCATCTAGTAGGGGGGGAGAATTATTGTGAAATACCCGATTGGAGATATCTAACTGCTGAAGATGAAAAATCATTGCATGATGCTGGAATGAATCGAGTCACTGATACTTGTATTCCTGAAGAATCAACCATTCAGTATCTAATTCCTGAATTACTCAAAGTTTGGTCAGAGGAAAGGAGATTTCCTCATCAACATCTGTTTGAATTGTTGGAACGTCTACCAACTGAAATTGATGGCACCTATTCTTGGTTGGTAGCTGCAAAAGAGAATGATATCCCCATCTATGTTCCTGGTTGGGAAGATTCGACTCTTGGCAATATTTTTACTGCATTTTGCATAGAAGAGAAACTTAATCATAATCAAGTAAAGGGAGGAGTTGAGGCAATGATTCACCTTGCTGATTGGTATTCAGAGAAAAATGAACCAATTGGATTACTTCAGGTAGGAGGTGGAATTGCAGGAGATTTTCCAATTTGTGTGGTTCCCTTGTTGAATCAAGATCTTCAGAGAAGCGTTCGAAAATGGTCTTGGTTTGCTCAGATTTCTGATTCTACAACATCCTTCGGAGGCTATTCAGGAGCCACTCCAAACGAGAAGATTTCATGGGGTAAGTTGGAAATTGAAACGCCTAAATTTATGATTGAATCTGATGCAACAATTGTTCTTCCATTACTGTTGGAATCACTCAACTAGTAGAATGCATTCAAAATTCAGTATGCCTTCGGCGTGACATGCGTCGGGCCATGTGGTTGTTCATCATCATGCTGCTTGCACCAATTCCTCCTACCAATGCACAACAACCTGATATTGTACAGGAGCATTGGTATCATTCCTATTCAACACTTACTTTGGATGTCAACGGATGGGCTGATGATTATCCTGAGATCGTGAATTTACTCGTTGCCGGGCAAACAGAATTGGGTAGAAATCTATGGATGTTACAGATTTCAGATTGGAGTCAGGAAACCAAACCTGATGGTGCCGCCAAAGAGGTGGTGTATATCGACGGAGGACACCATGGGAATGAGCATCTGGGCACTGAACTTGCTTTCCTAGTTGCTGAGCATTACATTGAGGGTTGGGCAGATGGAAATCAAGAGGTTCTCGATGTTTTGGCCACGACCGAATTGCACATCCTCATTATGTTGAATGCGGATGGTAATGACATCGATACGAGATGGAACATTAACCAGGTGGATCTGAACCGAAATTACGATCACTACTGGAATACTTGTGAGGTGACCCAGCCGGGAGACTCAGCATTCAGTGAAGCCGAGACTCATGCGAATTCGATTTACATGAACGAGGTCGTACCTCATGCTGATTTGTATATCACCATGCACACTGGAGTTTGGATAATGCTCTATCCTTGGGGAAAATGGCCGGAACAGCCTTCTGACTGGGAGATGTACCATCATATCAGAGAAGATGTACATGCCAACATCTCCGACATTCCGATTCAGAATGCGAATCAAGGCCTCTACCCGAATTGTGGAACTAGTCGAGATTACGGATATGGGGTAATGGGGTTCCCCACATTTACTTTTGAAACAGATGATGAACAATGGCTTCTTGGCACGGTTGAAGAGCTTTCAAGTCGCTTGGGAGAGGAACTTGACGTGATGGAGTTTCTCATTGAGAACGTCTGGTACTGGCGTGCCCGTCTATCCGTGACTACCCTCGATGTGATTCCAGGTGAGGCCGTGACCCTGTCCGTGAACAACCTAGGTCATGCCACGACGGTGAACGCATCTTTGCACTACGAGTCCCCGGATGGCGAGGTTCTTTGGCACTCCGATAATCGGTTTGCAGTCAATGCGACTAACTCGACAACCGAGATTTTTGATGCCTCTAATCTAACCCTAACCGAGGACGGCGAATTCATTCTTCATTATCAGAAGCGGGTAATCGACTCTGCCATGTGGGTTAGCGAGCCAGTAAATTCAACAGTCGTATCCTTAGTAGAGCCAGAGATAGGGGGATTCCTTCCTGGACCATCTGTATTTCTCGTCATCACAGGATTTGCTTTCGCAGCACATCGACGGGCCTGTGAAATCGAAAGCGATGGTTTGTAAGCCGACCACGTGAACCTAGTTTCATGGATTGGAAGGTCAGTGAGAGAGAAGAGACTGGTGATGTGCTTGTTCTACCTTTATGGGAAGGAAGAAATAAGCCTGCGAATAATGCTTTGAATGGCCTTTCTAGGTCATTGGTCATCAATGCCAAGTCTGCTTTCAAGTCACGTTTCGATAGCAAGGCCGGGAGCAAACTTTCACTTTGGGGAGATAGTTGTAGAGTGGTACTTGTTGGAATGGGTGATTTAGACAAATTATCAAACAAGATGGCTAGAGATACAGGAGCGAAAACCATCTCATCCTTGACGAAAAAGGATGGAACAAACTTGACAGTTCGTTTCACAACTGGGTGGACCTTAGAATCCATGCTTTGGTTTGTGGAAGGGATGATGTTGAGAGATTATGCATTTGTAAAGTATAGATCAAAGGATAAGAAGGAACGAGAAGAACAAGGCGAATGGTCGTTAAACATCCAAGCATCATCTAGATATTTGAAAGAGCTTGAATCAGGAATTTCTCGCATTTCTGGTCGTGTGGAAGGAGTCCATCGAGCTCGAGATTTAGCGAATGAACCAC
>DASCRU010000133.1:0-3024 GCA_034400015.1 Candidatus Thalassarchaeaceae archaeon
GATAGACTAGACGAACGTGAAATGGGGAGCATCTGGAAAGTTTCGAAACAAGGACTACTCGGGTTTGAAGTTACCATAGCATCCATGAGTCTAGTTCCATTCATTTTGGGATTAATCGGGCTATTGGTACTATTTCCCATGCCAGAAAATTTTCAAGGATATCTGTTGACTTTAATCATCCCAGCTACAATGAAAGATGTTAGTGCTGTGTCCGGATTAATCCATCATCGATTCGGCGCAGGACAAAGGCCTGGAATGATGGTACTCCTCATGATTCCATTTGCTTGGGTACTTCTGACATTGTGCAGTGCAGTAGAGGCAGTTGCGTTAGAAGCAATGAAGGAAGCATGGACTGGCGTGATAATTGCATTCGCAACGAACATTGGATTATTCTTGCTCGCATGGACCCTTCATGAATAAGAGAATACGATGATTGAAACATCGATCGCCGGTGGGACGTGTATGAACGCATCACGCATGGTTGCTCCCGGGCTTCTATGTATGGGCCTTCTTGGCTTCATGGTGACGATTTGGATGGCCTTAGTAGAAGCACCAAGTATGGGATCTGATTGGAACGCTCCAGAGTCGTATCGAATTCTCTTCATTCATGTTCCATTTGCATGGGTTTCATTCTCAGGTTTTGCCTTATTTTTCGGAGGTTCACTAGCTTGGTATCTAAAACGCTCAGACACAGGGTGGCGATTAGCAATCACTGGAGCACAACTAGGATTGTTGTATTCGTTGGGAGTATTAATCTCTGGACCAATATGGGGGGCCGTTGAATGGGGAGTTCCTTGGGATTTCCAAGATGTTAGACTAAACAGCTTTGCAATTCTTGGAGGAATTTCTCTTTTTGTAGCACTAAGTGAGATGAATTCCGAAGATACAGAACAACATAGAGATACACTTTCGTCTGTAGGAATATTCGGTTTTGGACTTGTTCCACTCACCTACATGGCCACAAGATGGTGGCAAGAACGACACCCCGGCCCACTAATTGGAGGCGGAGGAGAAGACAGTGGTGTAGACCCGTCGATTCTTTTGATTTGGATGATTGGAGCAGTGTCTCTACAGATCCTATTTGTTGGACAAGCCATGATGACCATTCGATTACTAAAAACTGAAGAAAAACTTGAAAATTTACTTATTACAATGGAGGAAAACACATGAACGACATGATTGCCCTAGCCACTGCATATCTCGCACTTATCGCCTTACTCATTGGACATTCGATACATACGTCTAGACGATTAAAGTTAGTCGAAGAAAGATTATCGGCAGCATTAGAAGCAAATGCAAGACGCGAGAAAAATCGTAGTCTTGATGCTACAACAGATGAAGAATGATACCAATCGCTTGAAGTCGGACGGGGGGCCCGTTCAGTATGAGGGGCGAGGCATGACTCAAGGCAATCCTTTCTGTGTTGCTTGCGGTGACCCACCTCCCCTTACTGATGAACGCCTTTGCGAGACATGTTTTCGTGCTAGAAATCATCTTTCAGAATTTCCTGAAAGAATACAACAAACAAGATGTCCTAAATGTGAAATGATTCTTGTTGAGGGACGTTTCGGAAGAATAGAACATGATGAATTAATGCAACATAGAGCAATGGAAGCACTCGCCGTTCATCCAGATGTAGAAAATCTAGATTTAGAACTTCATGCAGAAATTATCGATGACCGAACAACTAAGCTAACTATAGATGTGAAAGGGGATATCCAAGGATTCGATTTTGAGGATCATCATGAAGCATTACTCCAAACTTCCAATGGAGTTTGCAAAACCTGTACCCGTAAAGCAGGTGCATACTTCGAAGCAGTCATGCAACTTCGTTCAGCCGGGAGGAGATTAGAAGAAAATGAAGTCAAAGAATTGAGGGAATCTCTCGACCATATGATGGATGATATGACGGAAGACCCAATGTTCTTCATCACAAAAGAAGGACCTGTTACAGGAGGATGGGATTTACAATTAGGTTCCAAATCAATGGCTAGGATGTGGGGTAGGAAATTGGTTAATGCTCATGGAGGGCAAACCAAAGAAACATCCACTACTGTAGGACATAAGGATGGAGTAGACATCACTAGACTCACATTACTATACAGAAAACCTGCTTATGAAATAGGAGATGTTATTCGTTTCAGAAAGAGGTTTTGGCGGATCGATACATGGCAAAAAGATGGCCCTATCCTACTTGCAATGGATAGATATGAACGAACTGGAGCTACGTGGAGAGACCTTGAGAAGTGTGTTGTCATCTCTCAAAAGAAAGATCATTGTGTAGTAGAAATTCTTCGGAGAGATGATTCAGCGGTCGAAATTCTAGATCCGAATGATTTCACAGTTAGAACCTTGTCTAATTCCTACGATATAGGCCCTGAAGACTCTAGAGTCCGCATCTGTTTGATAGAGGGGGAATGGACATGCCTGCCTAGAACAAGGGGGGAACAAGGGGGTGAATAAGTTGGGATTCAATTCTAAAATGAAGGAAATGGCAGAGAAATTAGACCATTCAGATATGATTGGATGGACTCGGAAATTTCCAATTGCTCTGCGAAATGCCTTGACTCGAGACCTTGAATTGAATGATGAAAATGATTGGTCGGGAATCCTATGCCTCGGAGTGGGTGGATCAGGTGCAGGAGGAATGTTGCTATCTGATATCTCAAACATGGAAGGAGGACTACCATTTGTTAGTTGGAAAGACTACGGCCTCCCTTCGTGGTGGGGGCCTGAATGGTTGGTGTTAGCTACATCCTATTCTGGAAACACTGAAGAAACTCTACACGGAGTAGATTTGGCTATTCAGGAAGGAGGGACCGTAATTGGCATCTCCTCAGGAGGAAGACTTCAAGAGATTCTTGAATCAAATGAAGATTCAATTTGGATTGAGGTCCCAGGTGGGCAACCGCCTAGAAGTGCAATAGGGCATATCTTTGGAACTCAACTGAATATTTGTTGGTCAATGGGGCTTCTTCCAAGTAAGAAAAATGAAGAAATCGATGGAATTCTAGAAAGACTTGA
>DASCRU010000134.1:0-4209 GCA_034400015.1 Candidatus Thalassarchaeaceae archaeon
ATTCTATTTCATCTAAGGCATGTTCTAAAGCAATTCTATATCCTCTAGCAAGAACAGACGGATGTATCCCCCTATCTATCCAGTCCAACGCATTCAACAATAATTCTGCAGTCAATACAATCGCACTCGTAGTACCATCATGAGCCTCGGCATCTTGTGTACTCGAAGTTGAAATCAACATTCTTGCAGTAGGATGTTCTACCTTTGCAGCTTCCAAAACGGTGACTCCATCATTGGTAACTTGAACTTCTCCTTCATCTGAAATTAACATCTTATCAAGGCCCAATGGGCCTAGGGTTGAACGGACAGCATTAGCAAGTGCAAGTGCAGCTTTGACATTATTCCTCAAAGCAGTATTGCCTTGCTCACGCTCAGTATCCTGAAGGATCCTCTCGTGCTCCCTACTGGCCATAGAACGCCTCAGCCACCAGTAGGTTCCTCTTGAACCCAATGTGCTGACTCAATTGAAGAAAATGGTGGAAGTCACGAATGATTCATATATGGTTGATAGAATCGGACATTACAACCCGTGGTTGTATAGTGGTGATTCTGTGAGCGATGAATGGGAAGATGGTTTGATTGATCAGCTTCTTTCTATGTTCAACCAACTTGGAATGGAGATGTCGCGTGAACAACTAATGGGCCTAATTAGCCAAATTCGGGGACAATTCGAAGGAATGGGAATAGATATGGAGAAATTGGATTCGGGGGATATCTCTATTGATGCTCAAGCGAATATGGATGCACTCTCAAAAGCAATTGGTTCAATGATGAGCAATGGTGGGGAAATTGGAGATTTACTAGGAACAATGGGATTCAAAGTGGATGTTCAACCAAAAACTGTGACTGTAGATGCGCCCTCGGAAAATAAAGAGGATGAGCAATCTGCAAATCTTGAAGCCGATATCCACATCACAAATTCTCGAATGCATATTACTCTTGATTTGACTCATGCAAATGTGGAAAATGAAAATCTAGATCTAACTCTTACAAATAATGGAACTGTTCTTCAAATTATCAAAGAAAATCAATTGAGGCCTTTTCGTAGACTAGAACTTGAAAGAGAGGTTGAGGAAATACTTTCATGGGACTTGAATAATGGAATTCTAGATATTGAATTAAGTATCTTAGGAAAAGATGGAGACATCGAAATCGAATAATTAGAGGGATGGAAATGAGTGGACCGGTAATTGGAATAGACTTAGGAACGACTAACAGTTGTGTTGCAACTTTAGAAGGTGGACAACCAGTGGTGATTGCTAATTCAGAGGGGGCAAGAACTACTCCGAGCGTTGTTGCTTTTACCAAAGAAAATGAACGATTAGTAGGAGTTATGGCCAAACGTCAAGCAGTTACCAATTCAGAAAGAACAATTCAATCCGTGAAAAGAGAAATGGGGACCAATTGGTCCAAGGAAATTGATAATGAAACATATACTCCTCAAGAGATTTCGGCTTTCATTCTTCAAAAATTGAAGGCTGATGCTGAAGATTACCTAGGACGAGAAGTCAAACAAGCTGTAATCACTTGTCCTGCCTATTTCAGCGATGCACAGCGAAAGGCAACCAAGGATGCTGGGCGAATTGCAGGACTAGATGTTCTTCGAATCATCAACGAACCTACTGCCGCCGCACTTGCATATGGGGTCGACAAAGATGATGATCAAACCATTCTAGTCTACGATTTAGGTGGGGGAACATTCGATGTGTCTGTTCTTGAAATTTATCAAGTGGATGATCAACCACAAATTGAAGTCAAAGCAACATCTGGAGATAATCGACTAGGAGGAGATGATTTTGATCACAAAATCGCGGACTTTCTTGTTTCTGAATTTAAGAAAAATACTGGAATAGATTTGGAAAAAGACCTGCAGGCCATGAGTAGGATTCGAGAAGGAGCGGAAAAGGCAAAAATTGAGCTTTCACAAACACAATCAGCAAATGTGAATCTTCCATTTATCACCATGAAAGATGGACAACCTGAACATCTCGACATTTCAATCACTCGTGCTAAGTTCGAAGATTTAGTTTCAGATTTGATAAAACGCACCATGAAACCAACAAGGCAAGCGATGAAAGATGCTGGATTAAACAAGGGAGAAGTGGACAAAGTAATTCTTGTTGGAGGTTCAACAAGAATCCCCGCAGTACAAAATGCCATTGAAAACGAAGTAGGTAAGGCTCCTTTCAAGGGCATCAACCCCGATGAAGCTGTAGCTGTTGGTGCTGCCCTCCAGGCTGGGATTATTGTTGGAGATGAGGGAGTTACCGATATCTTACTTCTTGATGTTACTCCACTAACACTTGGGATTGAAACTCTTGGAGGAGTTACCACTACAATGATTGAACGCAATACAACAATTCCTTCAAAACGTTCAGAAATTTTCAGTACTGCAGCAGATAATCAACCCGCGGTAGAAATTCATGTTCTTCAAGGCGAAAGAGAATTTGCTAAAGATAACATCACTCTAGGAATGTTTCACCTCACCGGAATTCCTGCCGCAAGGCGCGGGATTCCTCAAATTGAGGTGACTTTCGACATTGATGCAAACGGAATCGTGAATGTCAGTGCAAAGGATCTAGGGACAGGTAAAGAACAATCAATCAAGATTGAAAGTCAAACCAGTCTTAGTGAAGATGAGATTCAACAGAAAATCTCTGAAGCAGAAGAATTCGCAGAAGACGATAAACGTCGAAAGGCCCGTGTAGAACTCCGAAATCAAGCAGACAGTATTGTCTACCAAACTCGTCGAACAATAGAAGAAGCAGAAGACAAATTATCTGAAGAGGATTCCGCGCCAGTACTTGCCAAGGTCGATGAGTTGGAGGCTTTGATTCGAAATGATGATGCTCCAATTGCTGATGATGATCTCGACGAAGCAGGAATTCAATCCAAAGTCAAGGAATTAGAAGAATCAATGCATGCAATTTCAGCCAAACTCTACGAAGCTGCTGCTGCTGCTATGGAAACGGAACAACAAGAAGATGAAGGAACAGATGATGGAGTCGTGGATGCAAACTTCGAAGTTGTTGAAGATGATGAAGACTGAAATTACATTCCAAACAACGGTCGGAGTATTATCATCACCGCAGGGATTGCAACGCCCCTAACAACTCTAAGAATTGTATTCGAATCTACGGGTTGTATATCCTGAATTCGTTCAATCAGAATCATGTCCGCAACTCGTTGCTGGTTCAAATCAACCTCCAGAATATTGTCCACTTCAACGTCCTTCAAACCATTGCGACTGGCTAATTCATCGATTATTGCTTCCTTGCGTTCAAGGACACTTTTGCTAATGGCAAAAAGAGGTCCTGCTGCAATACAGAATGAAATACCAATCATAGAAAGTGCAACACCAAGCTCCAAAAATTCTCGGAAATCGGCCGATTCCCCCCCGCCAAGCATCAAGAGAATGTATGATCTTGCTATCATAACAAATGCAAAAATTGTAGGAATTCTTGCAAGGGCTGCAACATTCTCAGCGAATGGTTCTACTCCAGCAGTACCTGAAGGTTCAAACGGTATCAATATGAATTTGTCTCGATGTTGAACAACAATCTTTAGTATGGGGAGAATAGATGCAGTGTCCGCGATAAGAATTCCCTGAGCAATGTAAACGGGCCAAAGAAGAACAACTCCAAGAATTCCAAAAGAGGCCACATCGAAGTGAGTGATTGTCCCATAGGTGAAGAAGAAAAGTATGTAGACCCTAAAGACCCATTTTCTGACTCGAATAGAAGGAATAGATGAGAGTGATTTTTCCATTTCATCATCTGATAATTTGAAGTCATGACATATCTTAATTGCTGATTTTCTCATTCTGCTATTGAAATAAATCATCATCATAAATGGGATGCACCAAATCACTTCAGCAACGAGTCTAAGGTCTGACCACCATTCCTTCCATGGATCACTGCAAACGGCCTTGTCGTCGATGTGATCTGCAACGAAATGGCATGTATGGCCAAACCATTCCGTGTGCCCTCCAGAAGAAATGAAAGACATGATGGTGATTCCTACATGCCATATTAGATAGATGGCGGTCAGCACAATGTATGGATTGATACCCATCTGCTGGAGCCTTTCTGTCGTAGTGATCCCATTGGTCGAGAGAATCTTTCTCAATGCCGAAATGAAAGATACACTTGTTCCAGATATATTGGAATCTAAAGAATTGGCTTGCATCGAAGATGGCCGGGGTAGAGG
>DASCRU010000135.1:0-2369 GCA_034400015.1 Candidatus Thalassarchaeaceae archaeon
TTTTGGATTTATGGATTTTATTGCATGATTAAAGGCGGCACTCATGCGAAGGGGAAAGGTTGGGTTTCAAAGTACACAAATCCCATTACTTACCGCATTAATCAAACGATTTACTTATTTCTTGGAGGTTTCACTATTGTTTCATTTTTCATATTTGATAGATGAAGAGTATAGGAATACTCAATGTGCTAATTTGCTTGAGTTGATTTCATGGACGAATCTAAAGTAGACTCGATGCTGAATCATATTCGGAAAAATTGGGCTGAATCTGTACTTCCTTCTTTGTGTGATTTTATCCGTATTCCTGCTCAATCCCCTAGCTTTGATCCTGACTGGGAAGAGAGGGGCGAGTTAGATCAAGCGGTGGAATTGTTTCGGACTTGGTTAGATTCTCTTGGTATTGAAGACATGACCCACACCGTTCATCGCCTTCCGGGGAGAACTCCTGTATTGCTCGTGGATGTGCCTGGAACTGGTTCTGGTGATGTTTTGTTATACAGCCATTTAGACAAACAACCCCCAGTAACTGATCTTTGGTCCGAAGGAAAACATCCATTTGAACCAGTCTTCGAGGGCCCCTATCTCTTTGGAAGAGGGAGTGTAGATGACGGATATGGAGGCTATTTGTGTGCTTTAGCAGTTCAGACCCTTCGTACTCATGGAATCCCCCATCCTCGATGCAGATTTTTAATTGAGACATGCGAAGAATCAGGTTCATTTGACCTTCCTCCATATCTAGATGCATTATCTGAAGATATTGGAACCCCTGACTTAGTGGTAGTTCTTGACTCAGGTGCAGGAGATTACGAAAATATATGGGTAACTGAATCATTACGTGGGCTGGTAGCGGGAAAACTCAGAGTAGAGGTTAGTAGCGAAGGAGTCCATTCCGGATTTGCAGGAGGTATCATTCCGGAGACATTTCGAATAGCACGCAACCTTATTTCAAGAGTTGAAGATTCTTCTACTGGAGAAATATTACTTCCTGAACTTTATGTTGAAATCGATGAATCATTGCGTGGACGTGCGGAAAGAATAGTCGAAGTTCTCGGTGATTCAGTTTGGACTGAATTTCCTATGTTAGATGGAGTACAACCTCAAATCATGGATCCCGTAGAATTAGTATTGAATGGAAATTGGAGACCAGCACTTGCAGTAATAGGGGCAAATGGCCTTCCATCTACAGCAGAAAGTGGGAATGTATTGAGACCATATACTGAATTTGCCCTTTCATTCAGAATCCCTCCAGGGGTTGATTCAGAAGTGGTTGGGGATGTAATCAAGGAAGTTTTAGAGAAGGACCCCCCTCATGGAGCCAAAGTCACATTCGAATTATTGGTTGGTGCTGATGGATTTAGAGCCCCCCCCCTCCATCCTTCGATAGACTCTGCGCTAAATGTAGCTGCACAACATCTCTATGGAGAGAACTGGATGCCACTGTTTGAAGGAGGTACCATTCCATTTCTTGCAATGATGCAGAATCGTTTCCCTAAAGCATCCTTTTTGGTCACTGGTTCAATGGGGCCAGATGGGAATGCACATGGTCCCGATGAGAAACTTCACGTCCCTGCGTCTGAGAATCTAACTTTAGCAATCTCACTTGCTTTGAATGCTCTATCTATGGGCTGAGTTGTAGATACTTGCCCCAATAGAGCCGCCGGGGTTATATCGGAAGGTGTTTTGGAATGAGCGATGGAACCCCTCAGCGATGACGAGGTTGACGAACAGGACAGCCCCGAGCAGCGTATCCGCCGACTCGAAACTCGACTTGCCGAGGAAACACAGAGATTGGAACGACTCTATGATGCATATCGTAAGGCTGAAGGAGATATTGCAGACAAACAGGCACTCATCGATGTCTTGGAAAAGGAAGCTCTAGATCGTGAAATTGAACGTGAAGGACTCGAACACCTTCTTTCAGAGAAGGGCAATACAATCCGCGAATTAGAACTCGATGGAGCAAAATCATCCAAACGCGTCGAACATTTGGAGCCAGAATTAGAGAAAATGGAAGAGAAATACTCCAAAGAACGAGCAATGCTCGGTCGAGTTTACGAGATTACAGAGGAATTGGATGAACAACTACAAACTGCACAATCCGAATTAGAAGCTCGAGATGATTGGTATGTTCAACACATGAAGGTCTTTGAGGACTTGAATCAGGCAATCAAGGATCGTTATGAGATGATTGAATCTGCAGTAGAGAAGGCAGCAGAATTCCAGAAGGCCCAAGAGAGTTTCAAACAACGAATGGAAGAGGCAATTTCTACAGCACAGAAGACAGGTGCTACCATTCCTGTAGGTCCGATTGAAGTTTCAGTTGATGCAGGCGAAGACGGCGTTCTAGGTACAGATGATGACGAGATTCA
>DASCRU010000136.1:0-8598 GCA_034400015.1 Candidatus Thalassarchaeaceae archaeon
AGCCATTTTTTCCCTAATGAAATTCTTTCCAAACCCTCAAAAGTTTTGTTTTCTAAATCTGTGAATGGTTTGTCGTCTGATAAAATAAATCCTACAGAATCGCCCGAATGTAATTTAGGATCAAAGAGTGTACCATCTGCATCTAAAACAAAAATCCGTATACCCTCGCGATTCCATTCACTAATTGTTTGGTCAATCTGGCCCCCTGAATGTGATAATCCTGGATGTAATTCAACATGGTTACCTATAGATGGTACCGGATCCCTCAGTATCTTTCCGATATGACCTGCAATTGCTCTCTCGTCAGGATGAACTCCACGTAATTTCTCACCGTGAAATGTTATTCTCCTTACAGGACCAGGTCCACCGAGTAGGTGAAGAGTGACCTGAGAGTCGTCACGAATACCATGAGATAGGAATAAACTAGTATTGACTGATCTCGCTAAGACATCCATTCTACCAGCTGAACCTGCCAAATCATTCAAATTGAGTTTGCCATTAGATTGAGCACGATGGCCAATAATTGCAAATCGTCGTTCCATTAACTCACATCGGCATATCCATGTCGTCCATGTCGCCCATCATTGACTTCATTTGTTTTCGAAGTTGTCTGTTTCCTCTGATTCCTTTCATCATCTTACGACTACGGTTCCATTGCGCTATTAATTCACGTACATCCTTTTCATTTACACCTGCGCCGCGGGAAATTCGACGAATTCGTTCAGCTTTCAGAATCGTAGGTTCATCTTTTTCCTTTGATGTCATTGAATCCATGATGACTCTAAAACGTTCTAAATTGGATTGCATTTGTTCTTTCTGTGCCTTACCCATGGCACCTATACCTCCGAACATCCCTGAAGGAAGGTGTGAAAGTATACGATCGACTGTACCAATTTTTGACATCATTTCCATTTGCTGAGACATATCATTAATTGAAAAACGACCCGACATCAGTCGTTCAGTCAATCTCATTGCTTCTTCTTGATCAAGATCCCCTGGAGCTAGATCAATCAGTCCTTGAATATCCCCCATTCCTAGTAATCGCGAAATAAATCGATCCCCTTCGAATTGTTCTAGATTTTCAACACGTTCACCTTCGCCAATGAAAACGATAGGAGATCCAGTTGCTGCGACTGCTGAGAGTGCACCACCTCCTCTTGCTGTACCGTCTAGTTTTGTTACAATTACTCCTGAAACACCCACGAGTTCATGGAATTTTGCAGCGACTGGTCCTGCAGCCTGTCCAACTTGTGCATCAATTACTAGTAGACTCTCAGTTGCCTGAACAATATCTGCAATTTTCAACAACTCATCTTGTAGTTCCTCATCTAATTGGTCACGCCCTGCAGTATCAACAATGACTACATCCTTAGTGGACATCTTTTGCATACCATCTCGTACAATTGCAGTAGCATCGGTATTTTCTGGATCACCGTATACATCGATGTCGTGCGATTCTAGAAGTTGCTTTAATTGTGCATATGCACCAGGTCTGTGGACATCTGCCTCGATAACACCAATCTCTAATTTGTGCTTACGTTTCCACCATGCTGCAATTTTTGCCGTAGTAGTAGTTTTTCCTTGACCATATAGGCCGACCATAAGGATTCGTTGATTGAACGGTAGAATTTCCCTTGGTGCACCTAATAATCGCACGAGTTCTGCATATATGATATTCATGGCATGAGTCTGAAGAGTTAATCCTGGTCGTGGCTCATCATCTCTCATTCTGAGTTCAAGTCGATCTGTAATTTCCTTCGTTTGTCGAACATTGAAATCAGCAGCTAATAATGCCCTTCTCAGGTCCTTAACCATGGCACGTAATTCTTCTTCGTCAATGCTACGTTTACCTCTTAGCCGACTGAGGGCACCTTGTATCCCTCGCTTCAGACCTTCGAGTGCCATGGTACACGGTGTGGCTAGTCCTGTTTGAAGTCAACGGACAAATAATACGTTTTTTACTTGGGAATCAACACAGTCAATATGTCGTCATTAAGTTGAGCAGTAACTGAATCCGAATCAAATTGTCTACCAATGTTCAACCTCTTTTCTTTTTTATTTAGGCCAATATATAGCACACCATCTTCTCCTCTAAGTGTCATTTCTTCTTTATTTGCCCCAGGTAAGTGCAATTTATATTCAGTTTCATTTTCATGCTCGAATCTAACTTCTGATCTGATTATTTGATATTTCATTGGATTTCCAATATTCAGTTCTACTTCACTCGTCTCAAATGGCTCAATCGAACCCAACATATGACTGCCAACACGTCTCAAATGATCAATGCCATGAATATCTGATGATTCAAGAGGAATCTGATGTACCCCAATATCATCAAATCGATCACGCAGTTCGTCTAAGTATTCTTGTTCAGTATCTCTTCTACTCTTCAAAAATGGATGGTCAAGATTTGGAGTGCAACGGTTTACGATTACCCTATCGACCAGAATTTGATGCTCTGAAAGTGCACTCGATGCCCTAATAGATTCAGATACTGCCATTCGTTCTGGTATTGTCACCAATGAGAATGTGGTCACAGTGTCGTCTGCCATTATTCGCCTTACATGTCTAACTCTTCGTTGGAATCGTTGAATTTCTTCTCTAATTTCCTTTTCTTTTGAACCACCCATTAACATCATTCTGATCCCCCCAGTCATTCTCATAATACGTAGGATTCTATTAGTCCAGTCATCGAGAATCTCTGGCAGTCCTAGAAAACGAATAGTATGCCCTGTTGGTGCAGTATCGAAAACCACAACATCGTGACGAGGATTTTCCACATGTTTGAGTATGGTCTCAAAACCTAGTGCTTCATCCAATCCAGGAATCATCAAATCCTGAGCACTTAGTGAATCGGCGTGTTCAGAAATTTCACTTTGTGCATCGTTTCCTAGCAATGCGCCTATTCCAGAACCACCAATTGCCCCGCTCAACATCGGCATCAGTGTCTCAACACTTTTTTCGGGGTCTAATTCAAGTCCTTCGAGATTAGGCACTCCGTCAACTGGTGTTGGATCAGATCCTAGAGAAAATTCCAAAGAATCAGATGTGGAATGCGCAGGGTCGCTTGAAATTAACAGTGTCCGTAATCCTGAGTCTGCAAGCCAAACTGCTGTTGCTGCTGCCATTGTAGTCTTACCAACCCCACCCTTTCCGCCAAAGAGTAGTAACCGAACCATGATTGTCCGAGAAGAATCCCCTTCTTTGAATGAACGGCATGGGAGCATTATTTCATACATGTACTCTCGGAGATTCATGGAACCGACCAATCTTCCCCAATGGCAGTTCCAAATAGCCATGCTAATTGGTCTACTTACATTCACAATGGTCTGGGCTAGGGGCATGAGAAGATACTCTCCAATTCAGGATTTGTCTCAAGCATACAAGGCACTGATTATTGGATTCATAGTCGGTGCAATTTTGGCCTCAGCTCTCGATGTATGGGTATTCCAAACAATGTATTCAGATATTGGAGAAACAGGTGGGATATACATTCTAGATATCGCCCCAATAATATTACTTGCAGGTTGGGCAGAGGCAGCATTATGCATGTATCTATCAGCCAGAGCTGAAAGAAAAGTCCCCTCTTCTTCAACCACAACTGGATATGCATTTGGAATAGGAAGTGCTGCTATGTTGACGGCAGTAGCATGTGTTCGAGCATTTGATCCTCAAATCGCATCAATTGGCTCTGATACTAGCGGTTTTGGTTTAGCCACTATAGTGTTAGGTTTGGTAATAGGTGTCACTAGTGGGTTCACATTAGCTCCAATGGGTGCTGCACAAGGGGCTAATGTAAGGGTAGGAATTAGATTCACACCCGTTGTAATTACAGGAATAGTACGAACATTTCTTCGATTTGGTGTTTTCATTGCAGTTCTTTGGAGTCCGTTGATATTAACTCCTCTAATTCTATTTGCAATGTGGTTTGATGCACGTGCTCAGAATCGCTGGTTGCCGAGCAGTCTATCACCCTTACAGCGAAGAGTTGAACGTAGAATGAAGAAAATGAAAATTAGTTCGAATCATGACTTATCTGAATCCGAATGAACGTAAATCGGCATTTGTATGCTGAACATTCATGAATCATCGAATGCGAATGTAGTTTGTGGCACGTTGTCCTCACTGTATGGCTCCCATGTCGGGACGCTTCAGTATATGCGAAACGTGTGGAAGAATTGTGGCTGGAGCATCAGGCCTACAATCGAGAATTTCAAGGTCAACTAATGCTGGCTCCACCCCTACTATTCACACTGCCAAGCGTGGCCCTCCACCTGGTTCTGCAATGGGTGGTCGAACTCCACCTCCAGTTCCTCGAGAGATCAGACGACGTCAGGAGGCATCATCGATTCAGAGAGACGGTGAAACCCCTCGTCGCCTTATTCGCCGAAGACGAGAGAGAAGAAATGCGACAGTTGCACTTGTAATGGCAGCAGTAATTCTATTCACACCTGTACAAGATCCACTGGTGGAAGGTTTAGATCAATATTTTGGTGATATTATGGATTTAATGTCTCCGAGTCATGAACACCCAGTAGAGGCAGAATATACCTTCCGTTCCACATATACGTTTGAAGCAGGTCCAAGTACGACCTCATCAGATTTCATGTACAAATTACCTATTCCAAGGGCCCAACGAACTTCTGCAGGATACAATTCTGTGATGTTTACTTCGACTGATGGTTCTAGTATGCCCTCAGAAGTGCTTCAGAGTGTTTCTGAGATGAGGGTTGGTTCATCATCTACTACTGAATCAATTCCACTCTCAGCAGGTTCAGTAAGGGATAAACCCGATGCGATTCAGTTATCTGATGGATTTTCACAAATTTGGTGGCCATCTCCAGGAGGGTCGGGAACTGAGGATTGCCAATATGATCGATGTATGATCTGGGAAGGTTCGATTCCAGGGGCAACCCAACTAGAAATTGATGCAGATCCTTCAATTGTTATCGCTACACTATACGTCGATTACACAATCCATTCTTATTCATATTCATGGTGGCAAGATGCAGATTTACCGTCAAATGTTCTAGGGATGACTGGAGGCAATGGAATTTCTAAAAGTACTTCAGGAACATTTGCTGATTTAGATAACACAGGGATATCATATTATACAAATTCAATTGGAGATGTCCCTTTATTTTATGATAGAGGTGGAGATGGATCCAACTACGCTATTGATTCAGAATCATCAATAGTCAATGAAGTTGCAGATATGATTCATTCATCATTACCACCAGAGGATCAAGACAATGTTTTCGCATTTAGTCATGCAGCATTTATTTGGGTCCGTGATAATATACAGTATGCTGAGGGATTAGCATTGGCACGTAGTGGGCCAAGTTGTATTGAGGCTGAAATAGGAGATTGTGACGAACAATCCAATGCATGGATGAGCATAGTCCGAACAAAGAGGATATCTGCATGGTATGAGATGGGGATATTAGGTTCTGGTGATTTCTCACAATGGGAAGCACATGGATGGGCAAATATCGCATTACCACTTAGTGAAGAAACATGTATTGAGCGAGATATTTCGCCGACATCATGTTATATCGTTGGTGTTGTCGATGTAGTCAATAACAAATGGTTATTGTATACACCTACAGTATATACAAATTTCATTCAAAAAGCAACACATTCGGCTGATGATGTAGATAGCGTATACACTAGAATCTATTACGGCCCCACAATGAGGTCATTTGACCATACATATTCGACAATCGGAACGCCATCTATAACTGATGGAACTTTTATGGTTAATTGGAAGGAAGGAGAATAACACTCAAGACCCCCTCCACGGGCCGGGTGGTGAGAGAACACGATGAAGGTCGTAATTATCGCAGGTGCCGGCGAGGTCGGCAGAGGGGTAGCACAATCCCTAATTTACGAAAGGAAGAATGTAATATTGATTGATCCAGATCCAGATTCGCTTAAATCCGCTCAGTCACTTGAATGTCTACTAATTGCGGGCGATGTCATGTCTCGTGAAACATTGAATCGAGCTGGGATTCAAAATGCTGAATTATTGATTATGGCCACCGATTCTGACGAACGTAACATTTTGGGGTGCTCATTTGCTAAGGATCATCGACGCAATATGGAGGGAATAAGTGGTGAAATGGCCACGATTGCCAGGGTAAACAGAATGATGGTAGCTAGGGATGATGAACCTGATGTTTTCCATCGCTGGTCCAGTGTAGATCATGTTGCAAATGCAGATATGGAGATAGTAGCAGAGTTGACTGCGGGTCTAATATCTCCACACATTCTCCACACTGCTCCTATGGGTAATGATGCATTTATTTCAGTATCAAAAATTTCGGAAGGCAGCCCACTATTAGGGCAATCTCTTATTCAAGCAGCAGAAGCATTCGATGGATTACCAATTCCAGTTGGAATAGTTGGTTCTGGGGGGAAGTCATCAATTGTTAATGAATCAACTGAGGCAGAATCTGGAGATTTGTTATTATTTGCAGCTAGCGGCGTTCATGTTCAGACGCGTATATCTTCGGCTTGTGGATTTACGTTTGAACCAATGATGGACCAACCTAGAGTGATTATTTTCGGTGCAACTTCTGTTGGGAAAGACTTAGCACGTCACTATTTAGCCGGTGAATCACATGTTACTGTTGTAGAACCCGACTTGAATGTTGCAAACGACCTCGTTGGTTCTGATTTAGGAAATCATCGTCGACTTGATGTAATACATGGAGAACCAGGTGATGTTGAATTATTGAAGGATATCGGGATGTCTGATCATGATATTGCAATCAGTACATTGGATGATGATAATGGTGCCATTGCAATCGCTATGAGGGCAGTAGATGAGGGCGTTGACCGAACTGGGTTAATTGTTGATGATTCAACACTAGTTGATACAGTTAGACGAATCGGTCTAACACGTGCTGTATCTCGTAGGGAGGTATCTATTAGTGCGGTAATGGAACATGTTCATTCATATGTTGAAGGAAGGTTCCAAATTATTAGACAAGCAAAGGATTTCGTTGCAATGTCTGTACACATTACTCCAGATCATAATTTGATTAATTCGAACATATCGAAATTGGAAGCTAAATTCAAAGGTGGTGCAAAGATTGTACTCCTTGAAAGAAATAGAGAGGGTATGAACCCAGTTACCTTCTCCCCTGAACCTTCAATGGAATTGGAAATGAATGATCGTCTCGTCATACTGCTTCTCAGGGATTCTATTACAAATGTAGAATCAAAATTGAGGTCATGATATGCGTTTTGCACCAATTGCTCATCTTATGGGTTGGACTTTGACCGTTGTTTCTATCCCCATGCTCGTTATTGGGTTGACCTCATTTTTATTTGAAGAAAATGCGTCAGAATTTTTTATTAAGTCGTTTTTCATACCAGTATTTCTTGGTTTAATTACTGGATTATTTATGATTCAAAAATCCAAAAATGGTTTTGATCAAGATGAAGGAGTACGTGATAGAGAAGCAGTCACTGCTGTAGGATTAGGATGGTTAATTGTAATTTTCTTTGGTGGTATGCCTTATTGGTTAGGTGGTACTTTTCATGGGCCATTTAGCTATATTGCGGGAGATTCGACATTATCAGAAATATCTCTAGGTTTACTTCATTCATGGTTTGAATCAATGTCTGGTTTTACTACAACTGGAGCAACTGTAATTGATCCATTGACTAGTCCGATATGTAATCAAGTTTCAGATTGTATTGGTTCGCAACCTAAGTCATTGCTATTATGGAGGAGTACTACACAATGGCTTGGTGGAATGGGAGTAATTATGCTGAGTATTTTGATACTCGGGCGATGGATTGGTGGTGGTTTGACGTTAGCTCGGGAAGAATTGACGGGACCTAGTTTGTCACGTTTAGGTCCGAAGTTACAACAGACTGCAGCATTTCTTTGGGGGGTGTATGCATTATTGACTATAGTTGAATTTACATTACTATATTTCATTGGTAAGATTGGCATGTTCGATTCTATTAATCATGCATTGACTACGATGTCTAGTGGAGGATTTAGTACACATGATGCTGGAATAATGTATTTTGATTCATTTTTAGTTGAATCGATCATCGTATGTTTTATGGTATTGACGGGATTGAATTATAGTTTATTTCATATTGCATACAATACAGGTTTGAAAAATGCATTTAAAGATCAAGAATTACGTATTTACCTTTCCGTACTCTTTTTGGCATGGTTGGCAATGACATTCAGTCTTTCGACTGCAGGTGGGCAAGGTTTCTTTGATGCAGCTCGTTCATCATTATTCCAGGCGGCATCTATTGGTACATCTACAGGATTTGCATCTGCAGACTTTGCGGTATGGCCAGTTTTATCATTACTCACACTGTTATTTCTCATGATAGTAGGCGCATCTGCTGGATCTACATCTGGAGGTCTCAAGATTATGAGATTAAAGATTGCATATGAGATTGTTAGACAAGAGATACGACGAATCGTACAACCTCGACAGGTTCGAAGTATTCGAATGAATGGAGAAGTTGTTGATGAAACGAAGGTTCAGGTTGTTCTTGGAATGTTATCTGCATGGGCAGTTGCTGCTGTAATCGGAACTACACTTATTGCGATAATAG
>DASCRU010000137.1:0-3863 GCA_034400015.1 Candidatus Thalassarchaeaceae archaeon
GTCGATTAGAATTGTTCCAGTCATGTGATCAACCCAATATCCAGGGAGAGCATGTCGCCCTGAAGTACTGGATCCAGAAGCAGTAGAATTTTCTTCTTCTCCGCCTTGCGTTTCTATCCCACATCCATGATGATCAAGAGATTCATCAGACGGAGTATCAGGGCACAAATCAAACCCATCTACCACCCCATCTCCATCTGTATCGTCAGAATAAGTGGTCAATCCCACTCCAAATGCAGACCATACTGGTTCCATTAGTTCTACAGAACCAGTCAAATGGGGCCAAGATAGATTTTGATCGATTGCATATTGATCCAATGTAGGATAATCATCAGCCCATGGATCAACAGTAATCGATATGACTTCAACCTCATCTTTTCGATCACCCAGATTCTCATACACGTAAGCTACATTCTGGCTAGTAACTGGACAAATGTCGGGACAACGAGTATAGATGAATACAACAATAGAAACCTTGCCTTCTAAGGCTGTACTGTTGAAGATAGTGCCATCATTTGACTGTAATTCGAAAATTGGAACTGGGGAATCTGAAAGTATCCCTCCATAGAACTCAGGCTCTGAATCCCAGCCAAGACAACCACTAGATGTGATGCTCAAAATAATCAATATCGATGCTATTTTCCTCAAATCAGTCACCCGCCTTCCTCATTCGCACGGACATCCACGCCCCGATTAAGCCGATGAATAATATGCCCAATAAAGACTGGAAAGTGGAGATTGATGTATCCGCATCACACCCCTGAAAATCTTCTCCCATTGGAAGAACTTCTACATCTGGTTCTGTGTTTACGCATCGATCTACATTGTCTGGAATCCCATCTTCATCAACATCTTCGTTAGTATCACCAAATGAATAATCTCCCGGAACTGATGAATTAGGATCGTGCGTGTCGTTAATCAATGTAAGATTCAATGTGAAGACCAAGGAATTATCCTCTTCAAGAACCTCAAACAGGTAGACATTTCCAGTATAATTGGTTATGTTCATCTCTAACGAACATATTCCCCCTCCTGGAAGATTACAATTAAAATCGGTTAAGTCATCAAAATCGCCATCCCCATTTGCATCCATTCTGATGGACCTGTTTGTCTGATTTACACTCACGAATTCTACTGTATCATTCTGCACCATCTGTACTGTATCTGGGTCCATTCTAGAACCTCTGACAATTATGCTCATCTTATCTGCTCCATGAGCAGACACTGCTAAAGGTGTCAGCAACAATAAAAACACAGCTAAAAGTGTGAAACGCATGTCTAGAATTACTCCTCAGAAACCGACCATGTAGGAGGGTAATTGTAACGTGAATCATAATCTTCGTCGAACTGAACAACATATACTCCACTTACCATTTCAGAAATGAAAACATATCCCCGTGGGTCATATTGGAGGCCCCAATCAAAAGGAATCATACAAGATGCCCAACAATCCGCCATATCATATCCCAATTCACTGGTAGGATCATCTATCCAATCGGGTCCTGCAGGAAGGTAGTAACCAACAATCTCAGTCTCACCAAGATTTTCTATTCCTTGCCAGCCTAATTCTGGGGCGGCGGTTCCTCCTTTCCATTCGATGCTATCCCAAATGCTGCTATGATCAGTGACCCATGTACCTGCATGGTAATGTGTCCAATACACATGACCATTTGTACCTGTATCTCCATTGTGAGGGCTGAAGATGTAGCCGCCTGGGATGTAGTGATTAGGATGGGTTGACCCATCAGGTAGAATACTCTCTCCAGGTAGTTTCCATGTGCTAACTAGGAACGGTTTAGCAGGATCTGTCGTATCAATCGTCCATAACAATCCAGTATGATTGGAATTAGAACCATATTCGGGTGCAATGATTGTGTAATGCCGCCAATTGACTCCAAATACTGCATCGTCTGGACCACTCCCGCATTCAGCAGGCCACTGTGATTGAGGCACGTATTCGGAAATATCCTTGCAAATCAGATGATCATAAGGAACTGCATAGTGTATGTTGTCATTTCCAAGATCGGAATCTAACCACTCATTTGCAGACATACCAGCGTGTCCTCCACCTTCTGGCCCATACCATCCATCATCAGCAGTAGGGCAACCTAACCATCTTCCAACCTCGTTATTCTGTGGCCATGAAATACCCTCGGGGTCAGGAACTACTGGGGGTTCAGATACATCGACGATTCTGAGACCTGCTCCCCAATACGAGATATACAGAAGTTTCTGACCAGTAATTGGATGAATTTGGAAAACATTGTCGTGATTGAATATTGACCCACCACATGTGGTTTCAGGTTCTGGAGAATAACCTCCCCAACGAATGATTTCTCGACTACTATTCTGTTGTTCGTCTGTTTGAGTTGGCAACCAAGATTCTAGACCTAGTGGGACATAGAATACCTGCGTACCCTTGTAATATGTGCCTGAATCACCCTCTACCATCTCGGGATATGGGTCAGCACCGTATAGGAACAGACTGCACTCCTCATCAGGATGGCTTGCTCCATCCCAGTTACAATATACATGCAAATCCTGATTATGAAATCCTGCTGGTGGATTATTCCATTCTGCCACCTTTATTGGTTCATTTTTATCCCCCACATATATGACATCCAAACGATTTGCCCCACTATTTGAATCATCATCATTGGGAATTGGATCTAACTCACTGTTGGTTAATTCATGATTAATGAGTACCCAATTGTTATCTTCTGTAACCTTGATATCAATAATTCTAGCTACTTCTGCATAATAAGTAGAAAGAAGAGTGATGTTGTTAGGTTTGGAAATATCGAGAATTTCAAACTGGTTGTATGATGAAACATAAGCATAACATCCACCTGTCCCATCAGGATACTTTACACAATCATCGAGGAAATTTCCCTCGATAGCAATCTCAGAAGAGTCTCCAGGGGTAGGCGCTGAATTCTTGAACGCAGAATCACAAGGTCGGCCGGCAACATTATCCAATTCAGCAGGTGGTTTTTCATTTCCATCACAATTCAGATTATGATAATCGATAAGATGTGCATTTCCTGTTTTGAGTCTATGAGCAAATAGATCAGTATGAGAATGATTCGCATCCTCAATTTCAGTGACTGGGTCTATCCAAATCTCTGCTCCTTCCGTAACATCATCGCTTCCTCCGAAACATCCAGCAAATGGTGCAACAGCCATCAAAAGACAAAGAAGTAGAGCATTGGATACTCGGCTCATAGACTGTCGAGTAATAGGCCCCTGTTCAATAGTTCGCTTCTACGACTATGGTTCTAAATTGTCGTAGTGTATGGTTTATCGATATCCAATTGAACGATATACAATCCAGATGTGATGCAAGAAAGATAGGTGTAACCTTCATGATATTCTGCCGCCCAAAGAAATGGAACCCACCCAAAGTCATAGTAGTCACTAGACAAAGCAGTACTTTCCCCAGCATGAGGTGAATGGAATCCAATTGTTGCGTAAGAATGAGACTCAGAACGATTCATTGAATCATCTAGTCCTGCTACCATCAATGATTCAATATCTACAACCCAAAGACCTGCGTGATAGTGACTAAGGTAGACTCGACCATCCCATGCACCACCGTGACTTTGATCGGGAAGGCCTGGTAAACCAGTCTGGAAAATCTGAGTATCAGCATTATGAGGGGAAAACAAAAGCCATTCTTCACCTGATGGGATAAAGTGGTCATCTGCGTAAGGAATCTCCCAATCATGAATCAACTTTGGTTGGAATCTAAATTGTCCATTAACTAAATCATAGTCAGTGGTATCCAAAAGATATGCCATTCCAGTTCCAATACTAGTGGAAAGTACCTCAGTGGCAAGGAAGGTAAGGTGCATCTTTCCTGC
>DASCRU010000138.1:0-12130 GCA_034400015.1 Candidatus Thalassarchaeaceae archaeon
GATTGAGTATATGCATCAAACAAATTCCGTTGATGAGGATCATTAACTCGTTTAGGCTCAGTTAATTGGCGTTCTACTCGCTCAATTAATCGCTCAATTCGATGTTGACGATGTTCAAGCTTAATTTGCTCATCATTGAGTTTTGATACAAGTAGTTCCATTTCCTCATTCGCTCGCTCCACCAACCAATCATGAAGATTCCATGATGGGTCAATTCTGAGCATATTTTCCCATAGTTCACGTAACTCTATTGGCAAGGAATCAGGGTCAATCCTAATTTTCGAGGAATCTTCGGAAGACCCAAGTTCATCCATATTCACTTAACTCATCACCCCCGTCTATGAACGATTCCCTTGTTTTGCCGCATTATTGTCTAGACAGGGGCATTGATGAATGATTACCGGCTGGGGAACGTATGGCCCAGCATCGCATCACTGTTCTTCCAGGCGATGGAACAGGGAAAGAGGTGACCGTGGAAGCGTTAAAACTCTTGAAAATAGTAGAGCAAAACTCACCAATTTCATTTGAAATAACCGAGATACCTTGCGGAGGTCAATACTATCTAGAAACAGGCGAAGAATGGCCTGCAGGTTCTTTTGAACATTGTAGAGATAATTCAGACGCAATTCTCCTGGGAGCAATAGGGTGGCCTGGAGCAATCAAGCCAAATGGAGATCTTGCTGGTGGCCAAGTTATCCTTGGATTACGTTCAGGACTCGATCTTTATGCCAATGTTCGTCCAATTAAATTATACAATGGAATTCAGCATAAAATACACGGTGAATTCAAACAAGTTTGGTCCCCCGGTCTTGTTGATATGACTATAATTAGAGAGAATACGGAAGGCCTCTATCAACCCCTTCTTTCTAGATCAGCTCATTTGGCTAGGGGGGAGGAATATATCGAGATCTCAGATATTGAGGTACCTGGAATTGTTGGAGAATTTGCTTGGGATCCAAGACCCATTTCCCGTATTGGCTCTGAGCGTGTAATTCGTTTTGCTTTTGAGTTGGCATCAAAGCGTTCAGGTTGCCCATCAGATGGTACATCTAGAGTAAGTTGTATTGACAAGAGCAATGTTACTAGAGGCTGTCAATTGTTTAGGAGCATATATCATGAGATTGCAATTAATTATCCAGAAATAAAGACGGATGAAGCATACATTGATGCATTTACAATGTGGTTAATTCGTCAACCAGAATTCTATGATGTAGTAGTTGTTCCCAACATGTTTGGAGATATTGTCACAGATCTTGCAAGCACTCTTCAAGGTGGAATGGGAATGGCTGCAAGTGCGAATATTGGGGACAACCACATGCTCTTTGAACCAGTCCATGGGTCAACCCCTAAGCGTGCAGGTAAGGGTCAAGTCAATCCTATTGCTATGCTCAGTTCAGTTCAGTTGATGCTTGAATGGTTAGGCCTTCGAAAGGAAGATGATGATGCACTTCTAGTTGCAAAAATAGTTGAATCATCCATTGAAGAATTAATTTCAGTGGGAGACACATTGACGTATGATTTGGGCGGTTCAGCATCTACATCTGAGGTTTCTTCAGCACTCTGTAAATTAGTGGCAGAGCACCTTTCATCGCATTATGCTTCAGTTTGACTTCGTTTCAATGCCTTTAACATTTCATCTAAGACCGATTCTCTGGATGAAATTGAATCAAAATCAGGATTTATTATTACAGCATTGTAATCTATTTCTAACATTACACCAATTGCTCTAGAAATTTCATCAACAATACAGATTGTAGCCATTCTTGCAGTTCTAGACAATGGATTCAGATCAATAACAAACACTTCTTTCCCCATATTGATTAACGCTTCACACCTGTCTCCATCTTCCAATGGTACTAGAATAGTATCTGCATTTAGAATTCCATTTGAACAACATTTTGCTCTAGGCCCGTCTAAATTTGGTATTTTCCCGTCAGGATCAGACCCTAATATTGGCACATCCACTCCCAAATTGGAACGCACTTCTTCGATATGATCTAGTAGTGCCGTCATGCGTTCAGGGGTCCGATAATAGATGTTAACTTCAATCGGACAACCAATTTTATCTGCAAGCAGAAGTAATTGTTCAATTGCCAAAGCAACAGTGTTTCCATTTACCGAAATCACGGGATTTTGTGCCTTACGCATTCTTGCCAATACTTCTTGGGCAGCAACTCTTGCTCCTGTGGCCGTTTTTTCCCCTAGAAGATAGTCGAAAGCTTCTCCTCGACCGTGTGCAATAAGAGCAGAATTTGCAAGCATTCCTTTGGCTTGAGCATCAACTAATTTTTGTCGAGAAAGAAGCGAAGCCCTCCGGGGATGAGTTTCAGGAATGTCACTCATGGCCCTTATCTTCCTTCACTCACTATCAGTGTTAGGAGAGATATCTCTGATGCCCTCATTATCTAGTAACATCGACAAATCGATTGATGCTACCCCCATATTCAGACTACTTGTTGAGATAACATCAACCCCTGTACCTTTCCATTCTTCCAAATCTTCAAAGCGAATATTTCCACTAGCTTCAGTGTATATCCATTCATTGTAACCATGACTCTTAAGATCCATCACGGCTTCTTTTGTTTTTGCTGGACCCATATTGTCCATCATTATTACGAGAGGCCTATCTTCTCCAGTTTCCATCATTCTATTGCACCATGTTTTTGCAACCGTTAATGCGAGAGAAATAGAGTCCACTTCTACTACAGTGAATGATCCATGGTAATTGAAATCAGTCGACATAATCCAGCGTTTCATGGTCTCCTTTGATCTGGCTTCATCTCCTTCTCGTAGTGCAATTTGATCGTTTTCTTTGATCATTGCCGCATCTCCCTTTCGAAGACGATGTGTAAGCCCCCCTCCAACATGTACTGCCCATTTGTCTAGGATCCCCCATGTTGTTTTCCGAGTAGAAGCAACCTTCATTCCACCAAGAACCTTAATCCATTCCTCGGTATGAGTTGAAATTCCCGACATTCTCCCTAGGAAATTCAAGATTATTCGTTCAACAGATAAGATATCTCTTGGAGTACCATCCAATATCAAAATCACATCTCCTCGATGGAATTGCTCGCCTTCACGACTTTGCCAAGCTCGATTAATATGGGGGAGATGAACATCTAGAATGCGATTTACAACATGAAGACCACAAAGAGTACCATCTTGTTTGGCAACCACCCTTGATCTTACAGTGAGATTGGATGGACCAATGGGATTGAACCCATCATCTTGTAGAAGAGCATGGGCCCAACGATCAACACTCTCTAGGAAAAGCGAGGTAGGCTGATCATCAATCCAAAGCAATCCACTCTGGTCATGTGGAAGACGAACTTTCTCCGCAGTGGTCGAAAGGTCGCCGGACTCAGGTGAGTCCGTTACGGTGGAATCGGTGTCCGTCACCAGCCTGACGAGCCCTATTTCATCTTTGAATATCACGGTTTCATTTTTTCCCCAAATAGAGGAAAACATGTCTTAACAATTATTTCATTTGTTCCAATGCCGACTCAGCTGCTGCAAGACATGCTAAGATATCATCAACAGTACTTCTCAAACTTCTTAGTGAAGGTGAACAAACTCGAATTTCCATTCGGTCATCTTTGATTACAATTTCAAAAGAATCGGAATCATCGTTTTCTATTGCGGATTTCAACACTTCTAATTGGTTTGAGTTTCCGAACCAAGTTAGCACTGCTTCATGAGACTCCATGTTTCTTCGTTATGGACAATCCCTAAGGATTCTCCGGCACCAATAGAGTGCATGGAAGGCATGGGTTACCCCGATAAATCCCGTCTTCTTGAGTGGTATGATGAATTTTCTAGACCTCTTCCTTGGAGACAAAATCCAGAACCATGGCCAGTATTGCTTTCTGAATTCATTCTTCAACAGACAAAAATGGAAGTAGGTATTGGATATTGGAAGAGGATGATTGCACGATTTCCTACATTACTCGACATGGCATCATCTTCACTTGAAGAAGTAATGGAAATTTGGCAGGGATGTGGGTATTATGCTAGAGCAAGAAATTTGCATGCTTTATCAATAACAATTGCTTCAAGAAATCCACCCATTCTCCCATCAGATCCTAGCGAATTACAGAAACTTCCTGGTATTGGACCTTACACAGCAGCAGCAATCGCATCAATTTCTTTTGAAATTCCTATTTCAGTAGTTGATGGAAATGTCAGAAGAGTATATTCTAGATTGAATGCACTAGAGAATCCAAAACCATCTGAGGTGGAAAAATGGGCACAATCCTGTTTAGATCATCATCGTCCAGGTGATTGGAATCAAGCTATGATGGAACTCGGAGCAACGATTTGCACTCCACGAAAACCGCGATGCGAGATTTGTCCTATTTCTTCATCATGTTCAGCGATATTGACTAGTGATCCAACGAAGTTTCCCTTGTCTAAGCGTAGGGTTTCGAAGAAGGTATTGGGTCACGCATTAGTAATTAATTCTCCAGAAGGCGTAGTCCTTTCACAAAGAAAAGGGTCCCAATTGGGAGGTCTTTGGGGGGTGCCAATATCTGAAGACCCCAATGGACTGGATTCTTTATGTTTCAAGCATGATGTAGAATCGCCAATAAAGGTAGGAGAGATTCGTCATGCTTTCAGCCATCGCGATTTTAATCTTCAAGTTTGGAGGATTGATGTTATGAAAGGAGGCATCCCATCAGGGAGTGTGCCAATATCTCGATTAGACCAGAAAATATTGGATGCAGCGGGATGTGGGAATAATGACTGAACCTGATTGGGACCCAGTCCCATTAATTGCAGGTTCCGGAGGCGTCCTAACGGAGGAACTCCGAACATCTCATTCAGGTAGGAAGGCCCTGATGTTGACCCGTCAAGAAGACCCTTCTGAGTTTCTTGCTCTTGCAGAGGCAATGGATATTGAAGTAATCGAGATAGTATCTCAGAGGGGGCGTTCAAACCCTCGATTACATCTAGGCAGGGGTCGCCTTGAATCAATTCGCGATGAACTACGTATGGCTCCTGAATCCCATCCTTGGTTCGGAATTGATTTGATTCTCGTGAATGCAAATCTTACTCCTAGGCAGTTGGTGAATATGACCGATATACTTCAATGTGAAACTTGGGATCGAGTTCGATTATTGTTGGAATTATTTACCCAACATGCTTCAAGTGTTGAAGCACGAAATCAAGTGAGAATTGCTCGATTGAATGCGGATCGTAATATTCTACGTGAATTGGTCAATCGTGAAACAACTGGTGAACGACTTGGTTATGGTGCAGGAGGGCGAACTGGTTGGAATATTGCACTTTCAGCATTGAATCGTGAATTAGATACACATAGAAACCGCCAACGAAGATTTGGAAAGGCCATCAAAGAAAGACAGAGGCAGAGAAAGGCAAGTGGTGCTAGAACTGTAGGGTTAGCAGGTTACACGAATGCTGGGAAATCTAGCCTTTTTGGGGCACTTTGTGGAAAACCAGTTTTGGTTGAAGACCGATACTTCTCAACATTAGAGACTACAGTGGGTAGAATGCAGTTCAGTCCGAGAATTTTGTTGGTAGATACAATTGGATTTATTGATGATATTCCTTCAGATCTTCTCGATGCGTTTTCTGCTACATTGGAAGAGAGTATCGAATGTGATCTTCTATTACTTCTTCTTGATGTATCTGATTCAATTCCAGAAATAATTCGTAAATTTGAGACATCACGACGTGAATTATTTGATCGAACAGATCATAATTTGGAACCATATGTTCTTCAGGTTGTTTTGACAAAATCGGATGCTTGTTCAATAGACCATGCAAATGAAGTAATTCGTTCGTTGAGAATATTGGGAATAGATGATGCAATATTGACTTCTTCTTCAATATCTGATGGGATTGAAATTCTCAGGGAGAGAATTTTGACTCGCTTACATGGTCCACCCATTGAAATGCAAATCAATCATACTTCTAATCCAAACAGTCGACCCCTTGCAGCCATCGAATCTCAAATTAGACGAATGGCAATGGTGAAGGAGAGAATAGTCAATGATGAAGGCATTCGAATGATAGCTTGGATAGACCCTGTTGATTGGTCTAGATTGAAGAAATCCCTTGGTTCACGCATATCTCAGATAATTTCTAGTTCGCAATCTGAATAAGGGGCACCACTAATCAACACTCGTGGATGGAGACGAATCACCCCCTGAACCATCGGTGCCCACCCTCTCGTCTATCCCCGAAGAAGAGCCGGTTTTCGCTTCTACTGGTGCCACTTTGATGCTACCATCACAAATGCCTAGAGATCCTAGAATGCATTTGGCTCTAATGTTTATTCTCTTAGCAGGTGTCCTTGGATCAATCAATGGTTACGATTTCATCGAAGGTGATGGCGGATTGGTTACAGATCGAGGATTCATTTACAGCCAGACTCAAACAGCGAATTTATTGACAACCTCGTCCCCAGGATCTGCAATTTTGACCGGAGTTCTGACGTTACACGATGGTTCACCAGGAGTAAATTTCAGTATCGAGGTAGTCACACCAGTTGATGAGGATGGGGTTGAAAAAATTACACGGCCAAACGCCATGACCGATTCGAAAGGAAGATTCAGATTGGAAGGGCTCAATCCTGGTCTCATGACGATGTTTGTCGTGAACATGTCCAATCCCAATGAAGGGATGACACATCGAATCTTGCTTTCTCCAGGTGCTCTTTTTGAGCCATATGGATTCACTCATTTAGATCTTGATTTCGCCGCTCCCGAAGAATTTGATTTGATTGAACAGAAATCCAATGGTATTACGCGATGGATGGATCTTAGAGAAGAGGAAAGGGGCAAAGAACTCTACGATCCAACTGCTGCTGCTGTGTATGACATTGCTGGAACAATTTTCATAGGTATTTCGGGGATTGCAATTGTCTTTGCAATTGCTGGTTGGCGTTCAAAGAGCACGTTACTTCTTCGTACAGCGGCAGGATTGGTCTTCTTTAGCCAAGGTCATTACTATTCTTCTTGTTGTTTAGGATTGATTGCCCTGCTTACGACTTTTGGCCTTCACGTAGAAGACGTATAGTCACTGTTTTGCTGCCACATTTTTCATTCGATTGAACCAAACCATTCCTTCAGAATGTTCTTGAATCAAACGAAATGCTTTGTTATGCATTTCAATTGATTTCATGTATCCATAGACTGCTAAATCAACAATATGGGGTTCTCCCCCTCCAAAGAATGGTTGATTTCCAATTTCATTTATCCATTCATCAAGTAGGTGATGCCAGAGTTCTCGAGGTTTCATTCCAGTATTTTTGGTCCTTTTTCTAGCGATTATACCCCACATAATCGGAAAACCAGCCCACGCATAGATTCTACCGGTCATTAATCCAAATCGTTCATGCTTTGCTACTGATCTAGTGGTTGAAAGCGCTGAACCAATTGAACCATAGAGAATTGGTATCGTAGCATTCTTGATTTCAGTATCTGCCCATTCCATCCATTTATCACGCCGTTCATTGTCTATAGTAGCCCACAATTTCCCCTCATTGTGAACTTCATCAATTCGTTTCATTATCGGAGTTGAATCAACGACAACTTCCCCGTCACTCATTTTCCAAACAGGAGTTTTTCCCCAATCGCCAGCAAATGCAACACTTTTTTTGATTTTCATAGGATTAACTTGCACCCTTTCATGAGGCAAATCAAGGTGGTCAAGCAATGCTCGAACTTTCCATGTAAATGGACAAGTATTGAGCATGTATAACTCTCCAATTCCTTCCCCCATACACTTGGGTCGAACCTATCCTTTGTGAACATTAGTAGTAATCAACCACCCTCAAATCTCAAGTGAGAGTTATCCTTTCGGCAAATATGGCAGATGTACCTGACTCGGTGATTGCACACCTCAATTCGATGGATGGATATGAGCAGATGTTAGAGATGGATCGTATTACGGTTGAACATGGAGTTACAGAGGCTGAATTGATGCGTTTGATGGAAGCTGCAAAAGGTTCTTCACCATCTGAACCAATTGCTGAACCTTCCTTTTCACGAAGTAAATCAGTAGATTATGACTTGGAACCTACTCCCGCACCAGCCAATAAACCTGAAGCATTGCAAAACGCTCAACGATTCCGAATGGGGTATGATCCAAGTGAGGGGGCAAGAGCAAGACAATCACAGGTTGAGCAAGCTATCGTATGTTCTGCATGCCGTTCTCCACTAGGGATTCCATCTATTCGGCCCATTAAAGTCACATGCCCTAATTGCATGTATGAATCCCTTTTTGAGTAGTTAGACTCCCCAGAATCGCCCTTGTGTCTCTTGTCTAGTAGACCACGATTTAACTCCGGTTCGAACCAACCAATATACAATGATGGCAGCAATGGCAAATCTCCAATCCTCATAGATGACACCCGGATCTAATTCATACGTTACTCCTCCAGCAATTTTTCTAGCCACATCTAATGACGCTTCTGCAAATGCGTAAATTACAGCACCACCAGCCATGATTTGGAAAACACGCCCACTGAGTGTTCCTCTTCTCCACCTAAGAACTACCATTGACATTGCAACAGCAAGTGAGGCAAGAATAATCCATTGTAATCCACTATCCATGGCTTCGATTCCGATTTGAACTGATGACAGACCTTCCTCAGCCTGTACGATTTCTCGATATACTTCGAGAACGGCAAGTAAACTTGAAAATGATGCAAATGCCCAAAGTAGAGATGAGACAATTCCACCCATTGCACTATCTCTCATGTCGAGCATTAATCTCTCGAATTGATTTTCTGCTCCCAATCCCTTTGCTAATATCCAGATTCCAACAATGAGGGGCATAGCCCCAATTAGAGCTCCACCTCCAGGTATAATCATCCCTACCCCGATAATTATCATGAATAGGGATAATGGGACAAGAAGTCTAGCCCTCCATTTAGGATCTTCAATTGCCTTCATGATATAGTAGAATGTACCTTCAATTCCTTTGCTTTGTCTAACAATAATTTTCTCAACGTAGTCTATTCTCACTCGACTTTGTATGATGGGCATTACTGCTTCATCCTCCGCCCCATCAGTTACTAGAATTGCACAATCTGGTTGAAACTCTGAAATTACTTCCTCCAATTGTTTTGCAATTGCCCTATCTGAGCGAGCACCAACTCTTTCATCTCCAGTTAGGATTGCAACTTCAACAGCATCATTTGGTTCCCCCGCATCTAAGATACGGTCGTGATGATGTAATGCTCCAAGAATAGCATTTGTGTCGCTTTCTTCTGGGTCAGCAAGACCAAGACGTAATGCTGCACTGAGAGTTGATTTCCTCCCAATGACTGGCCCCCTGAGTCCTGCTTTGATTCCAAGATCATTGTCTCGGTCAATGGTCAGCACGAGGGTCCGCGTCATGTTCCTCAGGTTGTAGTATCAGTACATCCCTATCAAGGGTTGGCCGTCTCCGTGACTTCTTCCTCAGATTCATCCACTTGTTCCTCTTCTCGTGGTCGATCTCTTTGCTTCCACCAAACATAGGATAGCGGATGTTTCATTTTTGGACGATCACAGATGGGGTCATCGCCCGGAGAAACCGGACATCTCCCATCCATTTTCAAACGACTGCATCCAGCCGGCGTATATTCTCGATCATAGACGTGTCCGATTTGATATCTAGTAGTTTCAGGGTTGAAATCTGGCGCTCCTTGGAAGAATGATGCACATTGTTCTTGCTCGATACCTAGGGCAGCACTAATTGCTGCCAGGAAGAGTCGCCCAGAGTGATTTACATTTTCTCCCATTGCAAGCTCTGCAATTGCCGCTTGCATACAAGGTGGCCATTCCGATTGAGTAGCGCTACCTGCATCGAAATCCAAAGTTGCTCTAGATTGGAGAATGGTAAGAATAGCTCCAACAGGTTCACTCAATCTTTCAGCAAATCCCTCATCGATTTTTTCCATCCTGATGTCGCATCTTTTTCTCAAGTCTTCACGAATTCGTTCTTTGATTAGTCTTGCCAAACGTTGTTGACTATTTTCACTAGAAGAGGGCCCCATCTCTACCCACCCGTCCTTCAATGGACGATTGGGCAGTCTCCAGTAGTCGCCACTTATTCTTGGACACAGTTCAATGAAATCAGTCAATGGAATAGAATAGACAGTGTCTCCACCCATTACTTCACTTTGAATTTTTGATAGGTAAGTACTAGCTATTGTTTCGAAGATAACCCCATCACTCCCTAGTAGTTTGTCTGCCCTAGAAGCTTCTCCTTCTGCCCAACGTGCAGTTACCCTTTCATCGAAAGTTGCACATGCAACCATCATCGCATAAAGGAAAGAGAGGCTTTCAGACATTCTTCCTAGTTCTGTACTAAGATCTCCTGATCTTTGCTCGATTCCATCATCATGAAGAACCGATTCTTTCACTCTCATATCTCCCTTTCTTCTGATATCAGATAGCCATGCAGCAGAAAGTAAGTCATCCATACTTATTCCGTTTTCATCTAATAAGCCCCGAGTATGTTCGGCTGCTTGTGGTAAAAATGGATAGCGTGCTAGCACTTTTGCATCACTAATAGGGGGTGGACGCAACGGCATGGGCATGGATTCTCGGGTATGAAGTAACACTGGGGTTCTTCAACGCGACCGGTGCGTATCCCTCCATGAGACCCCATGAGGTCCGCTGGATTGGGATGAGGGTTCAGGATAGAGTTCGCGCTCAATTTGGATGGCCCTTATCTTCTGATCAAGAGAGTGCACATGCTCTGCGTGATTGCGTTGATTCGCATTCTCAGAAAATTTCAATTTGGGGTGAAGATGAAAGAGAGCAAACTATAGTTGATCTTCAGGACCGTCTCATACAAGGCCCCATAGCAGCAGTGGGCGCTGCTGTGAGTATAGATGAAATCCGTTCAGCATTGAAATCAGAACATCATTTCATTTTCGCAGATGGTTCGATGGGCATAATTGGGGAATTAGAACAACTAGAACGTGAACAAGTCTGGTCTAGGACGTTGGCATTAGTTACTGATGCTGATGGGCATCCCCATATTTCACAAGCAGTTGAAAAAAAGATTCCACATATCTTGCATGCGCATGGAGATAATCAGGATGATTGGAAAAATCTACTAAAAGACATGTCTAAATCTAATAATCCTCCCAGATTGATTTTGACCCATCAGACACCAGATAGGATTGATGGAATGATGAATCCAGGTGGATTTACAGATGGCGATCGAACAATATGTTTGATTGGTTTTCTTGGAAAACCAATCTCAGAGATCACACTTCTTGGATATCGAAGCGATGTTGTGGGTCAATGGTCAGGGGCCACGGATCCAGAGAGAAAACTCAGAAAACTCATATTCATGCAGGAGGTCATTGACGGACTGTTAGAGGGGGCCATGAAGTGAGTGATGACGATTCTCAAAGGTCAGCAGTGACCGCAATCATCACATTTGTTTTCCTGAACATTATTTGGACTGCTGCTTTGAATGCCTCAGCGGATCAACATATTATTTCCCCTCAAAGTGACCTTGTCCCTGAATATCAATTTGATGGACCAGATGTCTTTGGAAGAGAGGTTCCTTTCATTGTCATGTATGAGATTAATGCGGTCGAAGGATCATCATCATCTTCAGTCAAATTAGATTTGAAGTTTTCAGATGGCACTATTGTTAACATTCACGATGGAGAATCCAATGTCTCATCAACTGAGGAATTTCTCTTACCACCCGGCCCTTCCTCATTTTTAGTTACAGTGATACAAGATGGCCAGATATTCCCCGTGCCTTCTGATTTGGTAGAAATCGATCTTAGAACAGAAATGGAACTCTATACTCCGATTAAGATTGAAGGTTATGTAGCAGCAAATCTCCTAGCCTTAGCATTAATCGTTACAGATCGTGCAATTCGCTCTTGGGCTACATCTCGCCGTTCAAGACGTGGCACGCCAATGGTCAGAAAACTTCGTGAAGAATGGAAAGAAGTCGAAAAATCAATTTCTGGAGGAGATACAGTTGATGTTGATGATTTGTTGAATAATTCTTCTACCTCATCCAGTATGATATCCAAGCGACGTGCTTGGTCAGTAGAAGATTCAGAGCCTGAACCTGAGGAAGGAGATCAAGATATCAAAGAGGCAGAAGTTGAATTGGATGAATTGGATGAACTTGGAGC
>DASCRU010000139.1:0-11422 GCA_034400015.1 Candidatus Thalassarchaeaceae archaeon
TATTGATTATTGATCGTACAAATTTGATTCTTGCAGACACCAGTAAAGGCTGCGGGGTAAAAGGACAGAATCACCCTACTGCCCGCAAATGAGGATAGAGTGACGTCAGTCTTATCATGGGCTTTCAATGTGAAATCGGGGGCAATATCTCCTATACCTACCATGTTTTACTCGTGAAAAATAAAGCCCATGAAGAATACCCCTAATGAAAAGAGGTGGATTCGTCGATTTAGAGCGCTGGATTGATTGGATAAGAGTTCCTGACAGTATCAATGGCAGATATAGGCGACCTCATTTTCTCTGCGATAAGTATCTCTAGGGATGAAGAAGAAGAGACCTTAGGCATCATGCCTACAAAGGAAACAACTGATGAAATTGTTAGAGGATTTATGGGCAATGCTGAGGACACGGATATTGTCGAGATTCGTATTGAAACCTGGACCATAGGACAAATAGGGCCTGATGCAAAGAAAATTGCAACTACCTACCAAAGAGATGCATGTCCAATTTGCACAAGAACAACATTTTGGATTGAGGGGGATGAAGTTCGAGCTTCGTGCCACCACCGACTCTGTAGAGCATGGATTGAACCGAATAGTATCGACAAAAAACGGATCGATTGTGGATGGCCTTCTGCACAACGAACTGAGGCCTGTGAAGATTTTGAAGAAGCAAGAATTGTCCTAACTAGGATGAGAGCTGAATCCGAAGCAGAATCCCCAATCAAATCAAGTGTGATTGATGAAACAGAATTCTAGTTACATGCGATTAGGGGCATGAATTCCCAATAAACCAAGTCCAGTAGATAGTATTCGAGAAGTAGCATCACAAAGTCTCAATCTACTATTCCTAATTTCATTATTATCTGAAACCAAGACGGGGCAATGCACGTAGAACGAACCAAAAGCCGCAGCAATTTCGTGAAGGTGAATACATATCCGATTAGGCATCAAATCACTAGAAGCAGATTCAACCGCATCTCCAAAGCTAATTATTGACCTTGCAAGACGTCTTTCAGAATCTGTTTCAACAATTAGATTGCTTGACTCCCAAGACACATCCTCTACTTTCTCAAAAATACTCCTTATCCTAGCATGAGCATACTGTAAATAAGGCGCAGTATCTCCCTCAAATGAAAGCATTCTATTCCAATCAAACATGTAATCTCGAGTTCGATCTGTACTAAGATCTGCATACTTTACGGCACCTATTCCAATTGCATTTGCAACTTCTTCTCTTTCTTCGCCTACTAGGTTAGGGCTCTTTTCTCCAACGACATCAAATGCTCTTGAAACCGCTTCATTCAGTAAATCAACTAGTTTTACTGCAGAACCAGAACGAGATTTTAGGACCTTTCCATCACTATCAAGCACTGATCCAAAATTCACATGTATCGCCCGATTGGAATCATTAAGGAGATCGGCCTGACGCGCAACTGCAAAAACCATCTCAAAATGCCGTGACTGAGGAGACCCTACTACGTAGAGTAAATCGTCAACTCCCAATCGCTCCACTCTATCAATGATGCATGCGAGATCAGTGGTTGCATAATTGTAACCACCATCGCCCTTTCGAACAATTAGGGGTAATGGTTCTCCATCACGATTCAAATGGCCACCCGGGAAGACGACATCTGCTCCTTCACTATTTTTTAGCAAGCCTTTCTCTTCTAGGCGAGTAACTACATTGGGAAGTAAGTCATGATATGCCGATTCACCCATTAAATCATCATTAATTAACAGAACATCCAACAACTGGTAGACCTCATTGAAGTAGCGAGTAGATTCATCAACTAAGACCTGCCACAATCGTAGAGTCTCTGAGTCTCCACCTTGCAATGATACTACACGAGCCCTCGACCTATCAGCGAATGTAGGATTATCGTCAAATTTTGCTCTTGCGGTTTTGTAAAAGCCATCTAAATCTCCAACGCTGAGTTCATTTCCAGCATCACCTTCTCCTAAATCTAGAAGATGTTCGATTAACATCCCAAAAGGTGTACCCCAATCACCAATGTGATTCTCTCGAATTACTTCATGACCAAGATGTTCCAAGATTCGAGTAATGGAGTCACCAATTACTGTGGAACGAAGATGCCCCACATGCATCTCTTTTGCTACATTTGGAGAAGAATAATCGATTGCGAATCTCCGTGGTTCAGTGCACAATGTCACTCCTAATCTTGAATCACTGCAAACGATTGCACAATGTTCCTCAATCCAGGAATCTGTTGCTTTGAGATTCACAAAACCGTTGACTGAACTAACTTCAGTGGTTCCCTTAAGTAAGGGATCCAAAATACTGCACAATTCATTTCCTATTTCTAAGGGCGACTTCTTTAAGATTCTAGAAAGTGAATGACAAGCAACGGCAAGATCTCCATGTTCGGCTACAGTTGCAGGACCAAGGAGATTGCTCCATTCATCAGAATGAATGCCCATTGCATTCATTGCCTCTGAAATAGCCGGCTCAACTGCTTGAAGTAGAATCTTCATTACATCAACTCCACGAGTACCTCAATATTGCTCCAAGACCTCCAAAGGCAGATAACAGAGTCTGGCCCTCTTCACTATCTCCTGAGACTAAAGTGACTTTTGCAGAAGTATGAGCAGCTAGAAGTGTAAATTCATCGATAAGTGATATTGTTGCATCCTTAACCTTAGAGACTCGAGCACTAGGTCCATCACATGAGGGGCAATCACCTGGCAAAGCATCAGGCATCTCAGTCTTCTGCCACTCATGCTTGCAAAGCGCGCAACTGTAGGTATGTCTCATTTTATGAATCCCTTCACTAAGCAATAGTGTGTCTACTGCACCAGCATCCAATGCTTGACGAATCAATATCTCACCATAAGTTGCTTTTGGAGCATTCCCATTTAACTCCATTAAAAATCGATCTACAATTTCCCTTTCACCATCAAGTGCTATCCGATCCATTAGAGAACCGGCCCTCTGAACCAATTCTCTCAAACCACTCTCGTTTGAATATCCCACATCGAAATATGGTTCTCTAATTTTCTTAGCAATTTCATGATGAAAATAACCATGCTTTACAACATAATCTTTGGTTGCACCTGGTCCTCCAATAATGATTCCTTGGATATTTTCTAGATGTTGTAACCAATAGTCACAAGCTAATTCAGTTGACTTTTTGAAGAACTTATGTGCTGCTTCTTCAATCAATCTCTCGAACCTCTGGGCAGACTGCCCGCCCTGCCTATGTTTGCCCATAATGTTGGATTGCATCTCTTCCTGACAGTGGATTCTTCTTCCACTCGCTATTCCATACGCGCATTCACCTCTATCGATTACAAATAAGCCATATGAAGTTCTATCAATCAGCATCTCTGCAAGCTGAGAAATTTCAAATGTTGAGTCACAGCGATAACGAAATGAAAGAATTTGTTCCGGTGGATCATCTACAACGATATTCATCAAACGTGTCTTATTGTTACCTACAATTACGTGCCCTACAAAAAGTGCCATACCATTCTCCCCAGGATCAGGATAGCGATTCAAAGTAGCAACCGCAGATTCGATTGCGTCCGTAACATGTTTGCGAGTAGATTTTGACTTGATATTCTGTGCCTGACCTAATTCCTGGCTAAGTTGTCCTCTAACATCTGAAATTTGTTTATCATGAGGGATGACGACAGTGACCAGTTCAGTGCCCATGCCCCTCATACCTTGCAAATCAGCAAGAGCGTTCTTCAAACGTAAGCGGCGCTGTTGCATCTCAAGTTCATCAGACAACCTGCTCGCCTCTATACTAGTGGGCCCGAAACCCGCATTTGAACCCGTTCATTGAAAACAAGGGCTTGAGAGCCAACGAATTCAAAGGCTTGACCTAGAATTAGGGGGCATGAGGACTCGAGTTGCCACTCTCGGAGGGAGTCTTCTCCGCCCGGAAGTAGAAAATCGGCATGCTTGGCTTGAAGCACTTTGTATAGTGGTTGAGGAAGTTGTTTCATCAGGATTTAGACTTGCTTTAGTGGTCGGGGGGGGGGCTCCTGCAAGAGAAGGTATTGAGTTAGCAAAACCAATAATCGGTGTCGACGTTGATGCTCTAGATCGAATTGGGATTGCGGCCACTCGTCTGAATGCAACAATTGTAGCAGAAGCCTTGAGATTTGCTGGAAATAATGTTTCAACAAATATTCCAAAAAACATCGAAGAGGCTGTAGAATCGGCTAAAAATCATTCCATAGTAGTCATGGGGGGGACCGTTCCAGGGCATACCACGGATACTGTTGCAATTCGACTAGCAAAACGCCTTGAAGCAGAAAGGTGCATCATTGCAACAAATGTCGGGCACGTCTTTTCTTCAGATCCAAAATCCAATCCTGACGCAATAAAATTTGATTGTATGACGCATGAAGAATTGTTAGAAGTAGTTGGGCCAGCAGAACACAGAAATGCAGGTAGTTCAGGAGTTATTGACCCCATTGGAGCAGATGATGCTAGAAATGCGGGATTGAATCTAGCTGTTGTAGATGGTAGAGATATGGAACGCCTTAGAGCCGCATTGATAGGCGAATCGTTTGAAGGTACGAACATTGAGGGATGAACATGGCAAAGGGCTCCAAGATGGCTGACCGAATTCGGTCAAATGTAGACAGAGTTCGCAAGCAACCTAAATCTGATTTGAAATCTGTTCCTCCGCATCGACATTGTGTCGTTTGTCGAGCAGTAATCAAAGTTGATGCTGACCCTCCAGTCTGTAGTAATGAAGACTGCAATTCCAAACATCAACGAAACGAGAGATCAAGGAAGCAACTATCGATTCTGATGTACATTTTTCCCGCTATTGCAATATTGCTAGTTGTTCTGAACGTAACGCAAGGAGGAGGAGCATGACATCAATAGTAATGAGAATTCTTTCTCTTCTTCCAATTTTTACCGCAGGTCTTTGCGCCATTATACTACTTGGGAGTCTAATCGGAATACCAACTCCGGACCAAGAACAAAAAGTCCCTCTCATCCCATGTGGAATTCCTGGTTTTGAAACGTGTCCAGTTGGAATGGCAGAAGATAACCTAAGCATCCCATGGGGAATGATATTCCTAGACTTGGATGCTGATGTGAAATGGGAAAGAGGAGATGTCGCCTGGGTTGGTCTTGTAGATGCAAAATGGGCAGAAGATTGTCCTCCGGATGATAATGGATTAACGGATTGTGAAAGTTCTGATTTTGAATATCTTGCAGGTGGGCCAAATTCAGAAGATAATTTCCAACATTCTCTATCTCCTGGAGATACTAGATTCGTAACTGGAGGGAAAGATGGAAGTCTAGATTTGTCTAGTCAAAATGTAATGGTAGGACTCACAATTTCTCTAACAGTATGGGTAGAAATATTGCTACTTCTTGCCATTGTTGGATTAGGGGCAAGTGCATTGGACATGAATTTCCCGATTGTGAGCAATCTGTTCAAAAGGGAGAAAGGTGAATGAGTCGAAACTGACTCCAACGCGTTGAAGAACTAAATGGGTGTGAGACTTTCATGGACGAAGTAAGATGCGAAGGATGTGGACGGAAAATCGATGTCTCTGCACTTCGGCCTAGTTACGGTGGTTTCGACATATATTGCACAATTTGTGGACATACTGGACATATAGATCCTTGATTATTCAGGTGTATATTTCCTGTGCCACCCCTCTGGAAGGGATAACGGATCATCAATTTCATCGGCTCCAATAATATCTATCAAATACGTCTTAAGAGATTCAAGACCCCAACCCTCAGTTGCACTAATCACTAGATTACCTGTTTCTGGATTGACTGCATCAGTCTCAGATAATCCCAAGAGATCCATCTTTCCATCCACTACTATTACAGGAGTGTCCCCCAATAATTTCCTAACCTCAATGAGTAGATTTTGCTGTGATTCCAATTTTGTACCTCCATCTTCTGATGGGTCAAGTAGGAAAATTGCAACTGAACCAAGATTCTCTAGAGCGGCTATTGCTTGCATCTCAATCTCATTCCTCTCAACCATTGGTCGATCTAGAAGACCAGGGGTATCCACCATCTGGTAACTTCTCCTCCTATGTTCAAAATGGCCCACATGCAGGGTTTTCGTAGTAAAGGGGTAGGAATTTACTTCAGGAACACCAGTTGAAAGTGATGCGATTAATGCAGATTTCCCAACATTTGGAGAACCTGCAACTACTATGCATGGGTCCATTGTATCAATATTAGGGAATTCTCTCAATATATTCCTGGCATCATTTAACCAAGCAAGTTGAGGACCAATTTGGCCTAATATTGAGGCACACCTGCCGTAGACATGTCTTCTTCTTTCATGAAACTCCTCTATGCTTCGATGTTTGGCCATCCTAATCTGACCTTCTCGATTTAATTGGTTAATTCGGTCAGCAGCCCACTGAACCCCTCCAAGATTCTGCCTGAACTCATCTTGACCGACAGCTGCATCAACCAATGCAGCATCAAATGGACTTAAACGGTCAAGACTTGGCCACCTTGAAATCCACTTTCTTAAAGTGGTCTCAAGAATATCACAAGATGACTGAATCATGGCAAGCATCTGTTTTCTTACCCTATGGTACTTGTCAGGATCATCTACAAGGTTGGCCTTCTTTGTAGCAGCAGAGAAAGCTTTGTCCATCAATTCATCAGGTTGCAAGACTGTCGGAATACGACGCCAATTGAATGCGGCCATGGCTCCCCCTCATGTCCTGTGGGATGGCCGGCATTCTTGAAGCCCAATCCTCCTGAAGAGCAATAATATCCGATGCGACGGTTCATAGCGGACTCCGAAACTCCGCGTTCATGGCGAGAGACATCCCTGAATGGGCAGAACGAGAATTGAAGGCGATGGGAATCGAAGACACCTCTCCATTCGAAGACAAACTCTACGGGCCAATTGCAGATCGAAAGTCCGGTTTACGCCGTGATGACCTTGTAGAACTATTACTCGATGCTAGATCTCTCGCAGGAGAAATTGACCCTTGGGTACGTGGTCGATTATTATCATCACACAAATCCTCTATTGAAATTCTAGATGACGACGGAAGATTTCGTGCCATTGCTAGAGAAGTGATAGTTGAAGTCCGACTCATTGCCCATACTCGTCCGACATACATTGATGATGAGGAACTAATGACTTTCGAACGATCAGAAGCCAGACGTCGAAGCGAAATTCAAGAACAAGTTGAGAAACTAGCATCGAACAGTCATGAAAGTCACCAGTGGGGATGAGTAGACAATTCAGAGGCAGCCAAATGGGAACGGATTCTAAAGGAAGAACTGAGCCTGGATTCGACATGCATGTATTCGTTTGTGGGCATTCGAGAACAGATGAGGCTGCACGTCCAAATTGCTGCTCTCAAAATAGTTTAGAACTATTATCTGAACTTAAAAAAAGAGTTCGCGAATCAGGAACTTCAGGGATACGAGTACAGAAATCAGGTTGTTTGGATTTCTGTGAAAATGGTATTTCCTGTGTAATTTATCCTATGGAAGAATGGTATTCTCTTTCGGGGAAAGGAGATCTGGAACCTCTTCTAAATAGAATATTACAAGGGATACCAGCTCCACAAATCAAGATGGATTTCGACAAAAAACAATAGAGGACTTTGAATGCAAATTGATTCAGGATCTAATGGGAGTTCACTACGTAAAAAATTAGGAATCGGATTATTGGTGCTTATCGTAGTCATGTCTAGTGGCCCCCGATTAGATTCGGATCTAGGAAAGGAATGGATGGTGGGTGATGAACGGCCGTTAATTATCGCTCATCGAGGAGCTAGTGAAATGTTCCCAGAGAATACGATGATCTCGTTTGAAGGTGCAGCGTTGATTGGCGTTGATGTACTTGAGATGGATTTTCAGTTGACCTCGGATAATCACTTAATCACCATGCACGATGACACTGTAGATCGAACCACCAATGGAACTGGGGTCGTGCGAGAGATGACCTTGAATGAATCCCTTGCTCTTGATGCATCGGCGAAGTTCTCAAATTCCAACGGAGAGAATCCGTGGAATGGAACGCATTTACCTCCTGCAACCATTGAAGAAGTTCTAGAACGATTTATCGATTCGCCTCTTCGATTAAGTTTTGAAATCAAGAACGAAGGAGAAGAAGGAAAAATCGCAGCTGAAATCATGTATCAAGAGATTCACAGTCGTGAAATGGATAATAGAATTGAAATTGGTTCATTCCACCTTGAATCATTACAAGCATTCAGAGAATTTAGTGGAGGAGAAATTGCAACTTCTGGTGCAGAATCTGAACTTCAACGATGCATTATCGCACCAATGTTGCAACTAGATAGATGGTGGCTAGATCCAGGGCCTGCATCAGTAATACAAATTCCAATTGAATGGGGCGGAATAAATCTGGCAACAGAAGGAATCGTTGATCGTGCACATCAACACGGACAGGCAGTTCAATACTGGACCATCAATGACAAAGAAACCATGGATTTACTAATCGAAATCGGAGCAGATGGAATCATGACCAACAATCCTTCCCTACTAAGGCAATCAATCTCTGAAGCCGGATTTGAACTGCCTGAACCGTGGTCCTAATCACAAACGAATAGGGCGAGTTGCACCACATGCTTGACACTTCATGAGGGTAGTACGTCCTTCCTTAACGAAATGAGTATCTGGTGCATTGCATTGATTGCATAAAATAAATGATTTAACATAATTTACAATCCTACCTCTAATCCTCTTTGGAGGAATTCTACCCTTGAACATTACACGATTTGCCTCTCGAGTTCCAGAAGTGCCCAATTCGTTTAGCAAATATTGGTAAACATGATTCGGGTCTCGATCCATCTTTGAAATGAGTTCAGAAAAATTTCGAATAATGGTCTGATTTCCTTCAATGAGAATCTCAGGATCGGGTAAAGTCCAACGTGCACGCTCACTAATCTCTGTGGGAATCTTATCCCTAGCACGGTCTAGAAGAGACTCATACTCAAAATCCGCCATAAGCAGCCGACCGGCACCCCCCATTTCAATCTCACCACCACTTTGCGGCCGTTGCATTGATGCACCGAGCAAGAATAAGACAATCATGGATGACGGAGTTCGTGTGCTTTTCACTAGATTACATCCTGATGCCCAGGCCCCAATGAAGGGTAGTACATCAGCAGCTGGTTGGGACCTCAGAACAGTTGAGACTTGTGAAATTAAGAAAGGAGAGGCAACTAAGGTACCTACTGGTCTTGCTGTAGCCATTCCTGCTGGATACGAAGGACAAATTCGCGCTCGTTCATCCCTTGGAGCCAAGGGAATCATTCTACCAAATGGAGTCGGGACAATAGACGCTGATTATCGTGGACAAATCCATGTCTTGATGACTTGGATTGGTAAAGGAGATTCAACAGTCATCGAAGCAGGAGAACGTATTGCTCAAATGGTAATTTCTCCTATTCCAATAGTGCATTTCGTGGAAGTCGAAGAAAATCAACTAGGAGAAACAGAACGTGGGGCTGGCGGATTCGGAAGTACCGGCAGATACTAACTGTAACCGATATTTTGTCGGTGGATTGAAAACAAGTGATGATAACCACACGTCGGTCCATATGACGCTGAGCATAGATGAACTCAGAACAAAGGCGAATGAACTTCGTGCCAAGGGGCTGAATACTCAACAGATTGCAGATGAATTATCTGTGTCTCAAACTACAGTCCAATGGTTAGCCAGCGAGGGAATTTCTGAAGCTCCCCCAGATGATGTCCGAATCGGCTGGAGAACTATTGGTGCAAGAGCATCAAGAATCGAAGCTATTGGGCTGATTCTTGCAGATATTATAGACGAAGAACTAGGCGGAAATATCGACACAATAGTCGGGATTAGCATCAATGGGATTGCCTTCGCCCAATCACTTGCAGGACATATCGATGCCGATTTTGCAATTTTCCGTTCTGTCGATAATGATGGAGCAGGGCACTTATCAAATAAATATGGAAATGTAGCTGGTAGAAATGTCGCAATTATTGATGATGTTCTCTCAACTGGTTCGACGATGAGTCGAACAATCGAAGCACTACGCTCAGAAGGTGCAAATGTGTGTCTCTGTATGGTGTTAGTCAACAAGACGGAACGCAACGACATAGAGGGCGTCCCACTGAGAGGAATCATTCGCGCAGTAAATGTCTGAGGTGCCTGGATGCACTGGGCAGAACGGACCGCAGTAAACCTCGGGCATCGAGGTAGTTCTCACCTAGTTACTGCTGGAATCACACCTTCTGGTGAATTCCACATCGGACACATAAGAGAGATTCTAACCTGCGATATGATTGTTCGAGGATGTCTTCAATCAGGTCTAGATGCAGAATTACTTTTCATTGTCGATTCAATGGATCCTCTTCGAAAAGTCTACTCATTCCTATCTTCAGATTATGAAAAGTACATCGGACATCCTCTTTATCGAATTCCACCTCCAGATGAAAATGGCAAACCAATTCTTGATTCAGATAGTAGTTATGCAGAACATTTTCTCAATCCGTTTCTTGATGCACTATCCCAATTAGGGGTCAAACTACGGCTTTCTTGGAACCATGAAGAATATAGAAAGGGAGAATTTGAGAACGCTTCACGCATCTTCCTAGATAATCGTGAAGAGGTTGCTCGAATCCTAACTGAAGTCTCAGGTCGGCCCCTAGATGGGGAATGGTGGCCATATTCACCTATTGGCCATGATGGAAGTTTCGATGGGATATCCATCACAGGATGGGATGACCCACATGTGACGTGGATTGATTCAGAAGGAAGAGAAGGAAAATCACACATTGGAACAGATGAGGGGAAATTACCTTGGAGGCTTGATTGGCCTGCAAAATGGAATTTTCATGGAGTTACATGCGAACCTTTCGGCAAGGATCATGCTGCCTCAGGAGGAAGTTATGCAACAGGCCGTCTTCTAGTTGAACTTCTAGGGAGTAAAGCCCCACATCCAGTTCCTTATGAATGGATTCAGCTGAGAGGAATGGGGCCAATGTCTAGCAGCACAAACATCACAGTGGGACCTCTAGAAGCCCTAGAAATTGTCCCCCCTGAAATTTTACGTTATCTCATCGCTAGAAACAAACCTAATCGCCACATTGAGTTTGATACTGGAGGGGGTCTCTTAGAGATGGCAGATCAATACGAACGATTGCTTACATCATGGAATCCAAATGAACCCCCGGGAGACGATGCTACTGATAGAGTAAGAACCGCATGGAATGTTGACCGAGTAAAAATTAGTATGAGTCAAACTGAGCCTGATTCAGCATCAGAAAACGTAGCAATAGATTCCGATTCATACATCTCCTTCAGACATCTCTCAATGGTTGCCCAAATTCGTTCCAACAATCAAGATGTTTGGACCTCTTTACAAACCTCAGGCCTCCTGAATGGGGAACCAAATAGAACATTGACTGATCGCCTAAAAAGAATGAG
>DASCRU010000140.1:0-8295 GCA_034400015.1 Candidatus Thalassarchaeaceae archaeon
GAAGTTAAGGACTCCCATCTTGATACAGGAATGAGGGGGATTCCAGTAGGAACTTGCCGAACTTCATTTGTTGATCCTATTGATGGCGTTCATTATGCAGGGTACCCAATTGCAGATCTAGCAGATATTGACCCTGAGGATGCCGCCTTCTTACTTTTCAACAAGCGCCTACCAAATGCTGAAGAATCGCAAAGTTTCAGGGAAGAGCTTGTTTCTCGGTCAGTACTCCCTTCTGAGTCACTCAATCTATTCGATTCTATAGGAACAGGTATCGGCCACCCAATGGATTGGCTTAGCATCGGAATCATGTCTGTTGGAAGGGGTGAAGTGGATGATGATGTGTTTTCAGATGCCATGAATTTGATTGCATGGATGCCCGAACTCATGGCTCGATTATTTATGGTGAGAGGTGGTAGAGGAGGTTTAGCAAATCAATCAGATCCGTCACTTGGAATGGCAGAAAATTTCGTTTCAATGTTAGGGATGGAAGGAGATGATGCCACTCGTGCTGAGAGGGTTCTACGTTCGTTCCTTGTCCTACATATGGATCACGGAGGAGGGAATTTATCCACCTTTGCAGGTAAGTCTGTGGCATCTAGTCGTGCAAGTCTTTTCGCTTCTATTGCATCCGCTATGAATGCCTTGAGTGGCCCTCTTCATGGGCGTGCAAATCAGTCATGTTTAGAATTCGTCCAAAAGGTAGGGTCCTCCGATCCTGAAGAGGTCGAGTCATTTGTTAGAGGAGAACTTGAAGCAAAGCGCCCAATCTTTGGATTTGGTCATGCAGTATTGAGGGCAGAGGATCCAAGAGCGACGGTTCAAATGAAGATTGGCGAGGAAGTTTGTCCAGATGATCAATTGTTTGCAACAGTTAGAACACTTCGAGAGGTCGCTCCACGAGTCTTAGGAGAGAATCCTAGGATTAGTAATCCGAATGCAAATGTCGATCTTGTTTCAGGTACTTTACTCCACAATGCTGGATTCCGTAAGCCAGATTACTACACCACCTTCTTTGGGTGGGCTCGCGTAATTGGGATTTCTGCACAGATTGTTGATGAAAGAAATTCACGTGGTGGAAAAGGTGTTCCTATTTATCGGCCGAAATATTTGGCACGTGAACAACCAGTTAGACGATTATAATCATCCCTCTTTGAATGTCTTTCCTGCACCACGATGACCAATAAAACGAGGAATTTCCCATGGAGGTGACCCCTCGTCCGCTTGAATATCTGGCCAAAATAATCTAGATCCCAATCTGTCGATAAGTTCTTGCCTTTCTTTTAGATCCATCTCGTTCCATGTTGGACCTTGAGATGCTTGTTCAAAAAGATGTATTGCATTATTTTCATCTGTTGGTTCCGACATACTTGCCTCAAGTTCAGGACTCAATGGTTGGGTCCCTGGTTTCATCCAGCGTGTTTGCCCTTGGGGAGTTCTGATGGTTGTAGGGTCCATCAAATCACTCAGTGCCGTGAATCCTCCAGCAATGATTTTCTTCTCTATTTTTATTGGACAAGGCCATACATGAATGGGGTACCCTTGTCTTTTTTTGTTGAGTAATTCTAGTGATTTTCCTTGGAATGAATACGAACGACCTAGATGAAGATGTTTTGACCATGAGTTTAGATGTTTCAGTGTTAATGGTAGAATAGGAGCTCCAATTTCACGCCAATGATGAGTCATCTGGAGGACATTTCTCTTCGCATAAGAAGGGAGAGACATCGCTCTGCGAATTGGTGATGGCCCCCATGTTCTAATTGAGGGGTTTATTGGAGCAGCAGGAAGTTGAATCCCAGATAATGAATGAGCCTTCATCGTTTCTGAATCAAATGAGTAGATTACTGTATTACGCTCTGGAATCTCTAATGGAGAAAGAAGATTTTCGATTTCTATCATTATTTTCTTGACATGTTCTAACATTCCTTTTCGATGGAAAAAACCTCCAGCGATATTTGCTTTAGGATGAGGCCGTTTAATCTCAATACAAGCAGTTGCAGATCCTTCAATCCATGTGGATTTAATTCTTGAATCTTCAATCAACTCGGATAGAAGACTAAATCCTGCTCCTCGTAGGTCATCTGAATGATTTTGTTCAACAAAGGTTGCAAGTCCCTCTTTTCCTTCAGTGATTTCGATTCTGGCATTATGGTGGAGAACAAGTTCTTGATCTAAAGTCAAACGTACATCAAATTCTGATCCATCTGCAATTGTCATGCCATGTGCAATCGCTTCAATACTGTTTTGAGGTGGTTGAAGCCATTCACTATTCATGATATCTTTACCCTCTATTCTGATTCATCAAACACTATTTTTTGTAGAAATCGGTCTGGCCATTTTTTACCTTCAATGAGTATGGGGGGATTGCTAAGAAAATTTTGAATTTGATTTGATTCGAGTTGACTCGTGAAAGGGTCATTGAGCCAACCTTCAGGGCCATGATTATGAAATGCGATGAATCTGTCCTGTCCTCTGTTTGTTCCATGAAGTTCTAGGCCAGAATGAATTGAATGTTTTGCGAGCGGGCCATTTCTCCATTTCATTGAAACAATGTCCCAGTTTTCTTCAAGTATATTTGGGCCCCATTTTGATTGATTAAATGGAAGAAGCCATCGATTCGAAGCAACTCTAAAACCATCTTGGAATCGTCGAATTTGGGAAAACCATGCCATGCCAAATAGAGCATAAGATATCCATCCTAGTATTGGACTGACCATGATGTGTAGGGGGAAAAGAATGGCTCCAAGGCTGAAAAATCCTAATGTCTGTTTTCCAATAAGCCATCCCCCGCCTCTTGGCATTTCATTCTGAGTCATCCAAGCGGGTATCAATAATAATCCCCATGTGCAAAAGAAAAGTATTGCTGCTGCAGCTTGGTCATTAGGAGTTCTACCTGGGAGAGCAAGAGGAATAGAAGTGGCTAGTAAGAAGAATGCGGACCATGAGCAAGGTAGCAAGATAGATCGTGCCGGTGGTTTGAATCGTTGCCTCATCCATCCACTTCCACCTTTTCTTTTGTCGGCTAATCTCCATTCGTCAGGAGGAGATAATTCCCAATGAAATTGTTCAGGGACAGGCGAAACTTTCCTGCCGTCATCGAGTTTTTTCCCAAAGACACCATGTGATTTTGTCGGAGATTGTCCTGCAGTACTTATCCACCATTCTGGTCGACCATGCATCCAGTCAGCGTCTGCGACCTCAGACATATGCCTGCGAATTGGTTAGCGTGTATTGCTCCTTCGCTTAGAGAAGGCCACCTAGGAGGTCACCAATGTTCATTTCATCTAAATCTGAATATGGGTCATTTTGTTGGGGTTGTGCAATTGTATTTGCTGGTAAACCTGGGGGAGGTGGTACAGTATTTACATTTTGAGGCATACTAGGCACATCGTTTGTAGCCCATGCTCGCGATTCATTCATCCAAGGGTCTCTTCGGTTTCTTCTTCTCCGCCCCATTCTGAAAACGAATATCATTAACACAAGTCCTCCAATGATTGCAACTAGCCCAGCAATCAGGATGTTGAGGAAATTACCTTCTGATGGATCGACGAAACTCTCGAAAAATCCACTTTCTTCTTCTATTTCAAGGGTAAAACTAGCAATATTGTTGTCGAGATTTATGTCCACTAGGCGATTTTCTGGATCAATTTGCAAGGTCCATTCCAATGCTTTCGTTGAATCAACACGTAGGGTAATTCTCCTATTTCCTGCCTCACTACCATTTACTGATGAAATACTCGGGATAGTTGTCTTTACTTCTCCGACAGGGCATCCATTCATTGTAAGTGAAGTTGGACTTACATCAGGGCAAGCGATTACTACAATGTTTTCGCCCATGATGTTCCCAAGATTGAGAAGTTCGGCAGTAATATCCACTTGTTCACCAACTCTTGCTTGTGAAATCTCTCCGAATTGGAGATCCATAGCTTGGAATTCTACTAGAAGGATTTGTTCATTGGAATCATAATCTGGACCAATCCATCCAGGGGTAGTGTCTACATCACCTCCTTCCGCACGACCTCCATGTTCTGAATTGATTTTGATTCCAAAACGTAGGGTTTCGATTGAAGGAAGTCCTCCATCCCCTACCACCACATGAATCCGTACAACTCTCTCTTCACCGGCATCAATCAATCCTAACATAGCAACTCCAATTGCATCTACGCCTATGTTCGCTCCGAGATTTTCATCTTCTAGACTTCCTTCATGGAGTGAGATAACATGGTATGGAAGTGGTTCGTTATCTGAGATACTTTCGATACCTTCGTCCCCATCTTTATGGAGGCTAAGAAATGCTTGATCCTCCGCATTTCCTTTATTTTGAATAACAAATGTCCATGTTATGCTTCCTTCGGATTCCAATGCTCCATAATTTCCTCCCAACAATTCCAACGTCATATCTATTCTCAATGGAATGATTATTCTCATCTCGACTTCTGCAGATTCATCATTCATAATGAGTCGAATCACATTCTCGCCTGCTCTAGCATTATCGTTTACTTCTATGAAACCAACTAGGTCTGCGCTTTGCCCCGGTTCTAGTGATGTAGGTGAATCTTCAGCAAATTGTATAGAAATCCCATTTATCCCCTCATTAGAATCATCTTGAATTCGAGGTTCGATTAATTCCAGGATATTTCCTTGATTTTGTATAGCGATTCGGAATTCGTATCTTTCTCCAGATGTTGCTTCAAATTCTTCATCAGTTAACAAAGTCATCTTTAGGTCGTGTACTGGTAATACTGTTGTATAGAATTGAACATCATCTCCAATGGTTGAATCTTCAACTAGATTGGCATCTATACTCATCACCCATGTTTCATCAGCTTCTGCCCAACTTTTACTACATACTTTAACGAAAAGATTCATTGTTGAATCACGTTGTAACATTACTGTCAAGGGCAATGATTCCTCTACGCCGCTATCGAGAGAATATTCTACAATGAAATTTGAGTTTGATTCAGGAACAGTAACTGATGAAATAACTACTTCTCCATCACCGTGAAATTTACTTATTTTGATATCATATGTCTCACAATCTCCGGGTAGAGTATAACCAGTGCTGTCCAATAATTCAAGTACGATATTACCTGAACGTTTTATTCCTACATCAACAGTAAAAGTTCTCCATACTGCGGTTCCTTCTTCCATTGTAGGAGTTGAATCTTGTTCAATCCAAGCTCGAACACGAAGTTCAACTTCTTCTGAAACTGCAGTTAGTGGAACATTGATTGTGGCATATGTGCTAGTAGATTGACCGGGATTCAATCTGATATTTTGTATGAATTGTACCTCCCAATTTTCAGGTAATTGCCAATCCAATCTCCCACTAGATGTAGATGGGTCAGCGATTATAACATCGATTGGCACATTTCCTGTATTTTCTATCTCAATTGTCACCCCATCTTGGTCTCCCTGTTCAATGGCAATTGTTGATTGCATTACTCTAAGGTCCATTGTTCGATTGACGATTACGGATGCAGATAATGTGATGTCTGAAGACATAGGTCCTTCTGTTGCTATTAATTTGGTTTGACACATTTCCCCATTTGAAAGTTGATCACCAGTTGGAGCCTGGAAAATGGCTGTTATGCCTAGTGGTACTGTTCCGATTACTATCTCTTGAAGTGGCAGCATTGCTTCAGTATTATTTTGCGTAAATCTGAACGAGACAGTCCACTCGTCACATCCAGTATTGATTGGATTAGACAAATCAATCTTTAATTGGGCCAAACCTGTACCTCCACGAATGGCAACTTCTAGGTCAATTTCTCCGATATCTCCGGGTTCAAGTTCTATATCTAATGATTCGCCAATTGCACCCCTGACTATGTGGAGACTAGGTGCTAATCTTCCGATGCATAGATTGTATACTGATCCTCCTGAGAACGAACAGTCCCCTTTCGCCGTGTATGATATTGTTGTTATTCCAGAGTCTGTGATTGTAATCGATGGCCTTTCACCCTCCAATACCGACATCGTTGGCCTTGGTCCGTTTTTGTCGGAACCATCATTCTCTACATTGATTCGAATTGCCTCGAAACTACCTCCTGGGAAACTAGATGGAGCCACCAATGAGGCATGAACAATCGCATCTTCTCCTGTTGTAGACACTGCATCTACCCAGGCAACATGTATCGTTCCATCCCCATCTATCTTTAGTTCAGCATTATGATCTGCCCAGTCCTCTCCAATTGAACCACTCTCAATGACACTTACATTTGTAGGAACCAATGTTGTAAAAGAACCAAAATCGGTTGAATCTAGGCCTGATGGGCGTCCATTTTCTACACCTAAATCTGGAAGATCAAATCGACTATGGAGAATTTCAGTGGGAAGTGTGTCGTGAGTTGTATGTGTCCACCCATCAGTCCAAACCAAGTGAAGATGTCCATTGTTGTCGAAAGCAATTCTTGGGTGAGCACTCATTCCATCATTTTCGATTAAGGCAGTATCATTCACTACGACAAGATTCCCAGTATTTGCAATTCCAATTCGCTCAACATAACTATCTTGATTTGAGTCGAAAACCGTTGCGGATGATCCATTCACGAATGATGATCCACTTGAAAGAAATGTCCAAGGGTCCAAGGCTGTCATCCAAATATCTCTTGTTCCAAGATTGGCCAGTTTAGAAATCTCATTCCATTCACTTTCTAGACCTCCATTGGTTTGTCTCCATTCGATAACATTGCTAGTCATATTTCGTGTTTGGCTGGTAGTGCCAGGGCAGGATCTACTCACTGTATTGACACCACTATCAGGGCACCATGCGAGATCAAGCATATTGTCGAATACATCATTGGGATTATTGACAGGGTATGCATACACAGGTGCTACAGTTATGCCTCCATCAATACATCGCCTATGTGCTTCTTCAATACTATTTTTATCGTTATTATTTTGAGCAGGGTCTCCTTGATACGGTCCTTCTACACCAAATGGAATTACGACATGAGTTGCTCCTTCGTTCCAACGATGGTCACTTGATGTTGGGGGATTCGATTGAGTTCCAGTATTCCCATTTGCATCCATCCAAGACATGCATGCCCACGTGGTTCCAGGCCCCCAATCATCACGTTCATCTGCCCACCATACAGCTGGAGGTTGGCCGTTGTAAATTGTATCTTGAAGCCTTCTAATCCCTCCTGAGTCATCAGTTGAGGATAATGGGGTTCCCCTACTACGTTGGTTTGTGTTTTGTCCCTGACAATTGTTTTGATTTGCTTGACTAGGTGTCTGATCATGTAACCCGTAAATCGTTTCCATTAGCAGTATGCCATTTGCTTCTGCCATATCTTTGAGACTAGGGAGAGTGCCAGCATCATAGGTTCCACCGTAAAGGACTGAACAAACATCACTCCACTCTCCGTTCAGGTACCCATTTGTTGGAGTTGGCATGACAAACAGCATTTCTACAGATGACCCTCTCACATCATCCCAAGCTACGATAACTCTGTCTCCTTCATCGATTGCAATTGAAGAATGCCCTTTTGAGCCATAATTAGTGGTAAGGAGAGTATCCGAGATTAGTGCATCTGCATAGGGTGTCATGCCACCGATAAATTGTGGGAGAATAAGTTGTAACATTGAGTATCTGATTTGGTCAGTCCCGTGCAATACTCCACCAGGGTCATACTCATCAGTCCATGAAAGGTGAATCCCTCCTTTGGAATCAATTGCCATAGCAATATCTCTGAGATTGTTTCTAGATACAATAGATTGAGGGGCGATTATTTCAGTTAGAGTTCCATTAACAGAATCTATCTCATAAAGTGCATAACGAAGGGCGCCGTTGTTTGCAGCACCATCGCTAATCACAGTGAAACCGAAATGCAGTCTGCACTTATCCGCACCTTCACATTCTTCGCCCACGACTTCTAGACTTTGGATTTGCCCAGAAGATTCCTGATGAATTACTACAATCGGGAGTGTTGTGCCGTCGGGGTGATACAATTTTGTTCGAATAGTGTTTTCATTTTCTACGAACGTAGAAATCACCAAATCACTTCCTGCAGTTGCTAATCGAGTAGTTCTTACATCAGTGGATGAATCAACCAATGACCATGGTTCAAGGCCGACATTTCCTTCTGCTGCTTGGATTGTATTTGTTCCAAATGAAGAGATAGAAAGAAGGAAGAGGACGACAAGGAACAAGGAACGCAAGCGTCTCTTCCCCTCAGTCATGTATGTTTGAAGATTGAGTTCCCTCTTGATAGTGTGCATTACTCGATTCTGAACATAGGTAAATTCCGATAGTTAGGGGGAATCCCAGTACACTCAATCAGTGTGTCGAAG
>DASCRU010000141.1:0-1965 GCA_034400015.1 Candidatus Thalassarchaeaceae archaeon
GCAGACTCTGAACGAGAATTATTCCATTTGTGGTTGAATTAAATTGCATCGGAACGGTGAAAGAGCCAGTTCCCGCTATCATTTCACGATTGATAGATGAACTCAAATTCCCATATCCGGGGTTTTGATTAACAGTCAATGTGATTGAATATGTAACATCTAAATCTGTACCAATAAAATTACCTTCTCCACTAACTCTAGCGTATGGTTGGATAATCGAAAATTCGGTTCCAAAGAAATCTGTAGATTGTGTTGAACTTTGCAACTCACTCTGTACTTTTTGTCCTAAAACACCCATCATATCGAACCACTCTATGGAGTCCACCCCTTGTGACCCATTACCAGCATATCCACTGACATCGGCTTCCGGTGTTCCATCAGCATCAAGATCCATTTCCATATTATGCCAACCAGCGATGAATAATGAACGAGAAGATTCTCCGCCTTCAACAACATGTTCAGGAATTCCATCTGAATCAAAATCTACCAATATGATTCTTCTTGGGGCCGTGATTGGTTCCAATGTATCAAGGCTAGTGCTTTGGATTCCGTTAGAAGAAAGTCCGTGAACTGAAATGCTTCCTGTAAATGTAGAATCACTTCCATCAACTGAACCTGTATCAATTAACAATGCTTGAACATTACCACTTCCATCCCAATCTCCAAAGAATGGAGTATTTGTGTAAATCGTTTGCGTGGTATTAGATGTAAATGCCGAACCATTCCAAATCGCGGTAGTGTAACCAATAATCGCATCATTTCCAACTATGTCTGGGTCTCCGTCCGCATCCACATCTACAACTTGTAATGAGGTTTCAAGGTCATAGGCTTCTATCTGTCCTTGAACCCATGCGTAAGCTCCTGGTACACCACTGAAATTCCAAAACGAAACATATGCCTCGCTTTCTTCAGCAACAGCCGTAGTTTTGACGCCCGGCCATAGATCAATTTGCACAATATCTGAAAGTATGGATGTTCCTCCTCCACCGCCGGGACCTCCTCCGCCACCTGGGCCACCTCCTCCACTGGAATTTGATGGAACTGATACATTTACGAAATTAGAATATGACCCTGATCCACGAAGAGCAACTCCCAAATCTCCTGCTCCGGTGATGAATACAAGATCTGCATGAGAATCCAAATCTACATCATCAATATATGAATCAACCAAAGCTCCAGGTTCAGTCAGTGAAATATTGTTGAAAGATGCTAAGCCAGTAGAATTTGCGAGATGCAAACATACAGAACCATTCGTGGCATCTTGAAGGAATATATCATCTTGAGAATCATTATTCGCATCACCAATCATAATGTTAGTTCCACCTGCACAAGTCCAATACCAAGAAACTGAACTGAAACCAGAAGATAATGTCCAATCTACAACACCGAGGTATGATCCTGTGCCATTGCTTGCTGAATGTTCTCTATCCAACACAATTACCTCTTGAATCCCATCTCCATCAATATCTGCTGAAACCATATCATCTAGGGATCCTGAAGAAATCACTCCACCTCCAACATCTGGTTCAAAGGACAGATTGAGGTCTGTAGTATCGACATTTGCCTCAGAGGGGACATCGAATGTCCACGATGTGGGCAACCAATTTCCTGGATTCAAATTTGAAGATGCAATTGTGCTGTTATCTGAGAATCTTGTTTGTTTTCCTAGTTCTCCATCACGTGAACCTCCAAACTTCCATTCAAGAATTCCATCATCTCCTATATCCATCTGAATTGTTCCTGGGCTTGGTTCTGAAGCCTGATAACTAATCTCAAAAGATGCGCTGGTCACAGTAGTGTTTCTTTCCAACGCAAGGTCTACTGTTCCATTCCCATTTAATGAAACAGAATCTAGGCCTCCGTCAAACTGAGTAACTGTGGTTTCTGCACTCACTGAACCAATTAATGGGCTGAGGCTTAAACCGACTATCAGCAAAGCGATTACAATCCCGTTCAAACGAGATG
>DASCRU010000142.1:0-3076 GCA_034400015.1 Candidatus Thalassarchaeaceae archaeon
GAAGCATCGAATCGAATGAGATCTGATGAGTCAGTCGAATAACCAGTTGATGGAGAAGAAATTGATGCGAGTGGGACTGAATTATTCACAACCACCAATACACTAAGGGTGGCCTCAATACCTGAGTGAGATGAATCTGAATCCCCAACACCCAATGTTATGGTGTGTGGCCCAGGGGACAAATGGCCAACCCAAACACCGACAGGTGGAGGAGTACCTCCTGTAACAGAATGTGCAGATCTAGCTCCTAGATCTCCATCAATATTGGAATGGAAACTGTAAGTGATTTGATCACCTTCTGGATCAACTGTTCCACTTGCATCCAGCGTAACCTCAGAGGAAGAGAGATTGTTCAAACGAGAAATTTGGAGATCTGGTGATGGTAACTCGTTGTATAATTCAATTGACCACGTATAGGTCAAAGGAGTATTCAGGCCATCTCCGATAACGAAAATGAGATCAAAAACAACATTGGGTGAATCTTCGAAAGATACATTGTATTCAAGTGGACAATTGGGAGTAACACAATCTCCAGGGTCATCAGCCCACTCTGAAAATGAGACATCTAGACTGGTCTCAAATGGTTGATTCTCAGGATCTATCGAAGCACTTGCATTAAGATGCAATACCTGAGTTCTAGACAAAAGAATACGATTGGTGACATCAGCAAGAGGATTGAGAACCACAGAAATGGATGGAGGAAGATTTGTCAATTCGATTCGACGTGTTTCGGAAGCACAATTGTTGGAAATATCACATACCTCAAGAGTAAGGTCATGAGTCCCATCAGAGAAACACCCTGGAATCAAATCATTTGCAACGAAAAACGACTGATTATTTCCTGAACTAATCCCTTGTGTACAAGAGAGAATGAGATCCCCGTCTAAACTACTATTCCATGAATAAGTCAAATCTTGATTCTCAAGATCCCATGTTTCTGATGCGTTGAAAATCACCTCTCCACCTGACGGGAAAATCATTTCATCAATCGGAGTTGCCCACAAAATTAGAGGGGGTTGATCAGGTAATTGGATTTCACAAACAGATGTTCTATCCATATCCAAAAGAACTGCCTCTGTATCATTTCGTGTAGAAGAATATTCGCATCCAGTCCAGAACTCATTGACACTTGTTGAGCCGATTGTAGTCGTCCTAGTGCCTACAAAGGGGCCTAGGACTGAATTACCCACATAGGGAACAGTATGTTGAATAGGAGCCTCAATTTGATCAAAAGACAAGTTTACTACTGCAAAAGGTAATCCGAAACCATTCTGATTCACTGCCCAAACATGTATCATCCACATGATGTCGAATTGGGCATTTCCACCTAGATTCAAACTCGGGGGTAATCCTGATGAAATCCATTGAACATGATTGGTCTGTGTAATCCCTGGTTGAGTGAGTTGGAATCCGCTAGAATCAGGAGCATCAAAAAATGAAACATTTGAAGATTGTATTGTGAATCCCCCAGTACACATCGAATAATCTGGAGAACGGATTGAAAGGTTAGCATGATTACTCAATACAAGACAATTCTGTCCTACGATTACAGAATTAGTGAGATGAGAATCTAAGCCTGAAGAACCTGTTCCAGACCAAAGAATTCCGCTATGATTCCCAGAAAGAACTAGACTGTCAATGATTGCATCAGAAGAGGTAATTGCAACTGCTTGTGATGATGGCTCCTCCTGGTGGACGTTCATTCCTGAAATTGAAATAACTCCTGGGAAACTAATTCCTGAATTATCTACTCGAATTGCAGGACCTACACCTACTGGTAATGAAATTGAATGATTCTCCAAAACAAGATCTATGCTATCCTCAACCATTACTCCACCCTGAGCATCATCTATACTTGAGCAAGTTCTGCAAGTTACATCCTTTGTACCAGCAGTCAAAGTATTGGATTCCCGATAATAGAAACCAACACCATCTGAAATTCCAGTAGCATTTGCTCCATTCCTAGCAGATGATGCGTTAACCAGTAAGACATTGCTTGCATCATATACATAGACTCCATTCAATCCATTATCCATTGAATCTAGACCTTCTATTTCGGGGTGAGATTCCTGAATATGGAGGCCAACTCCAGAATTGTTGTGAACATTCCAATCCGAGCCTCTAAGGCTTGATTTCATAAGATGGATTCCGGCCCCAATAGAACCTGAAACTTCCAAATTATCAATCATAGGTGCCCAATTTGCAGAACGTAAATAGAAGCCAGATTGAAGTGGTGCTTCATTGGAAGAAGAATCGCCTGAATTTCGAATCGTGAGGCCATTAATTGTGGTAGATGGGCCCATCATGTAACCTCGAAATCCAACACAATCATTATTTTCAATCAAACCATTCTCGATGTAGACTCCTGATGTATTGATGTTCAAAGCAGCAGTACATTGTCCAGGTACCTTTGATTCGGGGCCTCCAGTTCCTCTAAGGACAAGATCCTCGAATTGAGCGTTCATAGGAATATTGCTGTACAATGTGTGATTATACCTTTCAACGAAAATCCCAACATACATTGAATTCTCAACTGTTAAGTCACGGAATGTCGGGCGAGTTGTGCCTGATTCAGATATTTGCCTAACGAAAACACCATGATCTGATCGATTGACAGTTACATTCTGGAATAACAGAATGGAATCCTCAACCCAAATTCCAGTGGCTATAGCTTGAGTTGCCAAGGTGACATTATGGATATCTACATCTCTAATCAGCCCTCCAGAACCACCCCATACATTGATTCCTCGAGTGATGGCATCATTCACCTTCAGCCCTGTTACAACCGGAGCAGAACTAGCACCAACCGAAAGACCAATCCCATATCTCCAAGTGTTGGAAAAACCATGCAAATCCTGACCAGCCTCATCGATGTGTAAATTTTGAATTACTGGAGTAGCTGAACTGAACAAGTCTACTCCGACATAATCGGGATCTAGAACGGTTACATTGTCCATTAATGGGTCACTGCCGAAAACAGTTACTCCAAAATCAGCATTGTCTATGGTCAAATTCCTAATGGTCGACCCGCGGCCATTTGAAGTCGTATTGAATTGGAGGCCTTCGTGCGATTGTG
>DASCRU010000143.1:0-6359 GCA_034400015.1 Candidatus Thalassarchaeaceae archaeon
GAATCCACCCTGAGCGGTTGCTGAACGAATAACTATTGATCGTTGGTCATTCCACGTTACCTCGTTCCCACTTGGTCTGAAATTACAGTCTGTAATTGGGTTGGATTGGTTCCAACTCGTTATTTCAGTCATGTCTGATAATGATAACAATACTGCAGAATGAACATCCACATTAGAAACTCCAATTATGGCCATGGTTTTGTCTGGAGAGATGTCGATACATCCTGGTACGCCATCAGGAGTGTAGGAGATTTCACGATTAATTGATTCTTCTCCGATGCTCCAAAGACTCAGAATATTGTTTACATCAGCGAAAATGATTGTTGATTCATTTACAGATTGGACTTCACTAGTCCCCATCTCAATTTCTGCATGTTTACTTCTATCATCCCAATCAGAAATAGGGATTGCAGTAATAGAAGGAGTGTTTGCCCATGCACTGTTTTGATGAACAATCAGATGTTGTGAGTCAGTCGTCCATTCAAGCCCTAAGTTTTCGTAATCGTGATTGTAGATTTGTTTTGATGCTACGATTTCACCATCTGAGGCCCTCCAAATATTGAGGTGCTTACGATCTGCAGCTGCGATAAGATCGCCATCAGGTGAATGAACAACATCGACAATCGATGTGACAACACCTCCGTCATTACGTTCGAACATGTAGGCTTCATCGATAATTGGAACCGGTTCAGATAGCCCACATGAAGCGAAAGGAGCGATTAGGATTAGGGCAATGATGGAGATGCAACCTACCCGAATCATAACTGTCGTAGAGTACAGTTGGATTTATCGACTGTGGTCATTACCTGAATATTTCGTCCTTTCTAAGAAATATAATCTAATTTCTGTAATCAATGCTCAAGTCATAAATCAGCCAATCTTTGAGCAATCGCCCCCATGGCAACCGCCGTTTCTAAACTAGCTCCTATCCCCGTTAATTCAAATTGATCTCTGCAATTGTCGAGCAGACTTTTGGGCAGACCCTGTCGACCTAGTCCGATGAACACGCAGAGATCTCTCTCAAATGTAGTCAAATCCACTGAACCACCCTCTGGTCGATGAGTCGTTGCAATTGGATGCCCTGCCTTACCCTCCAGAGCATCATCAACAGACATAATTCGTATTCGTTGTGAGGTAAGGAGAGCAGGTAAATGATTCACCCCTGCTGTACGCGATTCCTTCTGAGCTCGTTCACACAATTCCTGTAGATTTTCAGTTGGCCAATCGATTAATGCAATATCCAAGCCAAATCCCCATGCGATTCCAGCAGCCCTAGCCAAGGCTCGAAGGTGTGGTGACGATATTGCTCCATCATATGTTCCAACCAATGCTATGGTATGCCCACATCTTTGCACTACCCCCCTATCAGGTTGACGATTTTTTATTTCTGAATCACGCATTGATACCAATTGCTCCGCGCGCTCTTGGTCGCCAAGAAGAACAAAACCTTTACCAATATTTTTCTTGATACGAGTCGCAGTCCGTTCATTCAATGAGTCGACACGTGTTGCTGCTTTTTCAAGCAAATCTCGTGCATATTCAGTGTCGCCGGTTCTATCAGCTCTTCCTGCAAGCGTGACTGCATATCTAATCGCTTCTTCATTGGCGCCATCCAATGTTTCCGCTAACGTCCGCACCTCGTTCGGTGTTGAGGCATGGCTACAAAGTGTCCGAACAATCTCAAAGTCGGCAGACTTGAGCAGAGGTAGTGATAGTTCTAGAGCGGTTGGTTCTAAAGTTAGACTTGTTTCAACAGCCATACGATGTAAATTATCAAGAAATTTTACCGCCAGATTCGGAGTCATTTTAGTGATTGATGCAGCAATCTCATAGATCATATCGTAGTTTTTTGTTGTAATAATAGATTTCATCACTGGTCGGGCCGCTTTGGATTCCATGCCGTGATTTTCGATAGCTAAGAGAAATAATTCGGGTAATTTTTGTTCAGAGACCTTGGGTAGAATAGATTTCAGCGCATCTACACGAGCTTCTCCAGCAGGTAAACCGCCTGTAATTACAATGAGGTGTTCAATCAATGCCTTTCTAGAACGGGTTTTAGGCCAATTATTTGTGGATTTTGCGATTATACCAATGCTCTCGGCTAAGCGCCATGCTCTTTCTTCTTCTAGCATTGATTCTACTATGATTGGGACCCAATCAAATCGTTCTTCCTCCTTCATTTCATCCGATGAGCACAATCCACACAGAGCTTCGGCCCGATAAACTCCATCAGTGAGGTCTTGAGCTAAATCAAATAATTTACTAGACAATCCCTTTTCACGTGCTTCACGTAAAATCCGACGACATGCACTCGGGTTGTGTCCTTCATTCATCTCAATCATCACTTTCTGTTTTACAACTCTGAGTGTAGGGGCAACAGAATCAAATTCAGAACAGGGTGATTTTCCATACGAATTACTCCCCAATAAATTCCAGAGAATCTACATCTAAGTCCGATCTTATCATTCCTATTTTTTGGCCTTCTTTAAGGAATAAACGTACTGATTTCCGTCCATCTGGACCGTAATCTATGGTTCTCTCATTTACATACATTTGAACAAATTCTTCATTTGTATCTTCATCTATTCCTCTACCCCATTCTATGGCGAATGCTAGACCTTCTTCAGGATCAGAGATAGCATTTTCAATCGATTCTTTTACATGTTTAGTTACTAGTGAACACTCTTCCTTGCCAAGATCTCGTCTGACAACATTCCCCCCCAATGGAAGTGGCAATCCACCTGTCCTTTCTGCCCACATCTCACCTAGATCTGCAACCAAATGTAGCCCCTCATCTTTCCAAGTTAGTTGACCTTCGTGGATAATTAATCCTGCATCAACTTCCCCTGACTTTACTGCATCCATAATTTCATCGAATGGAATTACTGTAGTTTCAAGATCTCCTAACATGATTCTGAGTGCTAGATGTGCTGATGTTTTTATTCCTGGAATTGCGATTTTACCTTTTTTAACTTCGTCTAGGGTTTCCATTTCCTTTGTTACGATTCTTGGCCCATATCCTTCACCCATAGATGCACCGCAGTTCATGAGAGCATAAGTGTCTAGAATGTCCGGAAGTGCATGAATAGAAACCGCCGAAACTTCAAATTCACCTTCCAAAGCCTTCTTGTTGAGTGTTTCAATATCCAATAATACATGCTCATATTCGTAAGGTTGAGTATCAAATCTGCCTGTAGTCATCGCGTGAAACATGAATGCATCATCAGGATCAGGGGAATGTCCGATTCTAATCCTAGCTGTGTCTGCCATGAATTGTCCCAGTGCATTCAGTGTAAAAACGAATGTGTCTTCACATGTTTGACGATGCGCTATACTGAAATGCCTCCCCCCTGTGCTCAACACATGGTTAAGCCTGAACAGTTGTCGGTTGCTCGCGGGCAACTGGGCCCTAAATGTGGAGGATGCGACTCCCCACTTATCTTTGGAGAATCATTGGTAATTGATGACCGATTCTATTGTCGTGATTGCTATGAGCGCATCAGTGGTGCAACCAGTTCAACTGAACCAGTAGAGGTCGATGGCCTCCGGATGGATTGATTTAGCGTCAATTATTGTGTCGTTCTGTGAGCACCGCACGTTACCAGTACAGGTTCAGTGAGTACTACCATACTCTCAATGCCTCAGACTTGTACCTCCCACCTCGATTTAGATCAAGAGAATGGATGTTTATGGGTTGGGATGATCGTCCACCACGTCGACATATTGGATTTGATACACCAGAGTCTTTGAGAAACATACTCACGAGGTCCTCTCCTCCTCATTCTTGTTTTCATAGTACTGCATACTATGACCGCCCATCTGAATACAAAATGGCCGAAAAAGGATGGCGAGGAGCAGACCTGATTTTCGATTTAGATGGTGACCATTTGGTTGGAGTTGATGCATTGGATTTCCCTTCAATGCTTAATGATATTCAGGAGCAGGCCTTTCGATTATGGAATGACTTTTTGGAACCAGATTTTGGATTTAATGCTGAGAAGGCAACATTCTCATTCTCAGGTCATCGGGGATTCCATATTCACTATCGCCATCCAAGCATATTGCATCTAGATTCTAAGGCGCGTCAAGAAATTGTGTCTCATATTTCAGGAGCTAATTTGAACATTGAAATGGTTATTGGGAATCCCGATTTAGCATGGGGTAAGAGGGTAAGACGTGGATTGGATTCGGTATTAAACAGATTACAACGATTCCATGAAGCATCAGATGCAGAACGTAGAGCATTGTACCGGGAATTGCGTTCTTCTGCTGTATTGGGGACATCAGGCATGACTCGTCCCCCTTCTATGAGCGAAAAAGCGATGTTGAAATTGTCTGAAATGTCTGTGAATTCTGACCGTAGACGCCGTTTGAAGAATTCTACAACTAATTTGGGGCGCCAGTTTGGAAAACAGGGAGATTTGTTCTTGGCATTGATTCTTGGTGATCAGAGTGTAGTTTTGGACCAAGCAGCCGAGAATGACGACAATGTTACTGTCGATATTCGCAGAGTGATTAGATGGATTGGAAGTTTACATGGAAAGGCAGGCCTCAAAGTCACTGAATTCCCTGTTGAACGCCTAGATCCTGATGGTTCTAATGCATTCGATGCACTTACTGAAGCAGTGACTTTTTCAAAACAGAAGCGCGAAACAGTGTGTTTGGAATTAGATGATATTACCGCCAGAATAGGTGATGAAGTAGTTGAAGGAAATAATGGGGATGTCATTGAAGTTACTGAGGCTATGGCAATATTTCTAGGATTAAAGCGGTGGGCGTCAAGTGTCTAATGATGTGGCTTGACGAGGTCCGTCTTCGGGGAATGTTAAAACCAAGCCTTAGGTGAACGAGCACACGGTGCAGCGCATGTCGGGTGACGAAGAGCAGGTTCCTCCCACATTAGAAGGCCTCCCACCTCCACCCCCACCAGGTGCAACTCCACCTCCTCCAGGGGAACTACCACCACCTCCCGCTCCAGTTGCACCAATGCCTCCGGAGCCAACGGAAATACCTCCTCCACCGGCGCCTACAGCGCCAATGCCTCCACCACCTGTAGCCCCCATGCCTCCCCCTCCAGCAGAAATGCCACCTCCTCCAGTAGCGCCTATGCCAGCACCTCCTGCAGAAATGCCACCTCCTCCAGTAGCACCTATGCCAGCCCCTCCAGCAGAAATGCCACCACCTCCAGCTGAAATACCTCCACCACAATCAATTACAGATCGAATCGACCTCAGTACTTTCCGTAGTTCTGAATCCAACAATCAAAACCCCGATCAGATGTATGGTCATATTGATCGAATCGCTACTGGGAATGTAGGGACACTCCTCGACCGATTTTCTAATCGATTCGGCTCTGACTTGGATCGCGAGATTATCGTTTTGCGCAAGAAGGAACAACAGGCAATGCGTGAAGTAAAACCTACAATAGAACTACTCTCTACACCTGGTGAATCAGATACTGTGGAAACTAGTGATGGAGATGATGATGCAGAATTTTCAACAATAGAACTTGAAGAACTTAAATCGCGCATTGAAGAACAAATTCGGCCGTTGAAGAAACGATTTGATGAGGCGAAGAAAAAGCGAAAGACTGCAGAAGTTCGAAAACTTCAACCTGAATTAAAACAGATGGTCGATGATCGAAAGTTGGTAATGGCAGCTTTGGAAGGAGATGCAGATCCTGATGATCTCGAGGAATTGTTTGTAGAATACCCGGAAGAGATTGAAGTAGAAGTCGAGGCACCTGAGATAGATTCCAGTGAAGATGATAATGACTTCATGGATTTCGTTGAATTGGCGAACGAGTTGCTAGGAATGATGCCTGATGATTTCCAAAAATCATTTTTATCAGGTTCAAGTTTTGAATTTTATAAAGAGGTCTTCTCATCACCAGATGACGCAGATGAAGATGCTCGTGGACGTTTCGTTGATTTGATTAACAATGAACTTTCATCAGCACCTGATGCGGTTCTGGTTAGATTGAAGCAGGATATTGATTTGGCAAGACGAGTCAAAGTAAGGTATGGATAGTGATTTACATGGGACTATTAGACAGGATTGATGAAGAAGAATCTGTGGAGGAAACTCCCGTTGCAGAGCCGGTTAAGGCTAAGGAATCTAAGCCACGTCGAGCAAGAAGAGCAAAAAAAGCAGCAAAGGCTGAGGTTAGTGAGTCATCTGATGAAGAAGCTCCTCGATCTCGTCGTCGATCCAGAGAACCAAGGAAGCCTAGAGAGAAAGTAGATCGTAGTCTTTCGAAAGATTTCGAGCGCGCAGGAACAGCTGCATTTTCATTCAGGAGATTGATTGATTTCATTGCAAATATTGGCTGGTCTCTTCCAATTATTTTCATTATGGGA
>DASCRU010000144.1:0-2876 GCA_034400015.1 Candidatus Thalassarchaeaceae archaeon
CATTGAAACGATTGGAAGATCGGATGGATGAAGCCAGTCTTTGGGACACTGCTAGGTCATGGCTAGGAAGAACGCCAATCATGGGTTCTTCTCCAGGAGATGATGAAGATGGGAATGTTGTCCAATCATACGTTGAATCACATATTGCTGCACAAGTTCAACATGGAGAAGAAATGGCAGCAAGAATGGCAAAATGGGGAATGGGAGATTCTGAAGCCATGAAAGCACGTTTCGCATCAATTGCGCAAGGAGCTAGAGATTTTCTAATGCCAGATGGAGAGATCGACCGAGCACGGGCTGGCCTCCTATTCATTGAATCCTACCGTGAATTACCTTTGTTATCATGGCCACGAACCCTAATCGATCGAATGATTGAATTGGAAGAATCTATGGTGAAATGGAGGCACAGTCACGCACGAATGGTGGAACGAATAATCGGGCGCAGGATAGGAACAGGAGGTTCATCTGGAGTTGATTATCTTGATGCCACAACATCATATCGAGTATTCACAGATCTGTGGTCTGTTCGCACCATTTTGATTCGACCAGATCTTCGACCAAAACTGGTTAATCCCGGATTCTATGGTTTTGCTTGAACAAAACGAAAGTTCATCCCTCAGAGGCCTTCTACTAGTACCATGGGAAGGCCTGTGATTTGCGCCGTAGCGCGAACTCCAATAGGACGTTATAGAGGTGTTTTCTCTAGAATGAGTGCTGTTGAATTAGGCATTGTCGCTGTTAAAGGAGTAATTCAAAGAGCAGGAATTGAACCTTCTAACGGGGTCATCGATGAAGTTCTAATGGGACAAGTTATCCAAGCAGGATCTGGACAAAATCCAGCTAGACAAGTAACATTGGGAGCAGATTTACCCGTCTCAACTCCTAGTGTAACAATCAACAAAGTATGTGGTTCAAGCCTAAAATCGGTCATGATTGCTTCTTCTTCAATTAGAGCAGGAGAACATAGAGCAGTAATTGCAGGAGGCATGGAAAGCATGACAAATGCGCCACATCTAATCAGAGGTTACCGTCGAGGAGAAGATGTGAATCCTGACGAATTGATTCATTCAATGGTTCACGATGGTTTGTGGGATGTCTACAATGACATGCACATGGGAAATACGGGTGAAATAATCGCAGAAGAATGTTCAATCTCTAGAACCGAAATGGATGAATTTGCAGTTAGTTCTCAACAGAGAGCTGCAACGGCAAGGGATAATGGATGGTTTGATTGGGAGATTGTTCCCGTTTCTGTACCCTCTCAAAGTGGAGAAATTGAAGGCCCTTTAATCGTCAGAAATGATGAAGGAATCAGGGGTGACAGTAGTACAGAAACTTTAGCCCAACTAAGAGCAGTTTTCCAAAAAGATGGAACCATAACTGCTGGAAATGCTTCAACATTGAATGATGGAGCAAGTGCTGTATTAGTAGCGGATGAAGACTTTGCACAGGAACAAGGATGGCCTATTCTTGCTAGAATCATTGACCAATGCACCAGTGGTGTTGAACCTAAACGCGTAATGTACGCTCCAATACCTGCAATCAATTCACTTCTTGAAAGAAATAATCTTGAAGCAATGGATGTAGATCTTTACGAGCATAACGAAGCATTTGCATCTGCATCATGTGCAGTTGCAAAAGAGATTGGTATCCCACTAGATAAATTCAATCTCAACGGTGGAGCGGTGTCCCTTGGTCATCCATTGGGTTCTTCAGGTACTCGCTGTCTGATAACTATGCTTGGGATACTACGGAGAATCAAGAAACGCAATGGCATCGTCACCCTTTGCTTGGGTGGGGGAAACGCAGTTGCAATGCTTATCGAACGTGTCGATTGAATGGACTTGAATAGGCGCAGTCCTTATTGCACACCCGAAGGTCGCAGGGCCGTTAGGTGATACAAGATGGTCAAGGCAAACCGTGAGCACACAAGATTCGAGAAGGCCAGAATCATCGGAGCAAGAGCCCTGCAAATCAGTATGGGTGCACCGATACATGTGAGCGAAGATGCTCTTCGAGAGCACTTCAGAACTGAACTTATTCAGTTGTATGGAGTCGAGGGAGCGAACACTCGTTTCGTTCTTGACCCACAGAAGATTGCTATACTAGAATACGAGAGTGATCTTCTTCCAATGGATGTTGAACCTCACGAATAGATTTCATTCCTCTTCGTTTGAACCTCTTCTTGACCAAAGTAGAGGGAATGTATGTTGTAAGGCTGGAAGCAATGCAGCGATACCCCCAAACAAAACCAACCACATAATCCATTTATTCTCTTCAAAGAGAGTAGGTTCCGAAAAAACAGGTGGAGTAGAGAAAAAACCATCGTAAAGCGGACGGTCTGAACCTACAATCAATTCAGCAGCTCCAGGATTACGGACAACCATCACCAATTTACCTGAATCACCAATGGAACTCGCTCTAGAACCATTCAATGAGATATATACTGTAGAATTTACATCTACATCAGTCTGACCTGCCACCACTGTATCAGATAAAAGTCCCAATGGAACATGATTGACTCCATCTACCACTAGAAAAACATCGACCCTTAGAGTGGGATCAGATACATTGAGATTCACTGAAATTACGCTATTCTCAATACTCCAATTTTCTATTCTGTTATCGGCAGGAGAAGACGAACGAGCCCCCCCCTCCGAAGTAATTTCTGCGACCAAATCAAACAGATCTTGGGTTTGGTTGGTTCCATTCAAAACCCATCTCCCATCAATTACTAAAGTTGGATATCCTTGTACTCCCTGATGAATTTTTGTCTCATTGCTAGCAATTACTGAAAGGGGATCAGTTATCGATGAATGATGATGTAAAGCAATTAGGCCTGGCCAAACATTCAGCATCTCGTTTAATTGAGTCTC
>DASCRU010000145.1:0-5291 GCA_034400015.1 Candidatus Thalassarchaeaceae archaeon
CACCAACAGTAATAGCGCCAGCCAATACTGTGAATGCAATTGCAGCTCCATAGAATGTATTACCATCTTGTTCAGTTGCAACATGAAGGATGACGAACATCAGTGCAAAAGTAAACATAAATTCAGCTACAAGGACAGAATTCGTGATTTCTGCAAATTCAAACGAAGTAATGGTTGCATCACCTGCAAATAGGTTTACTCCAATTAGACCAGCAATTACACCTGCTGCTAATTGGGCCAAGAGATATAGTGGGAGGTCATCTTTGGAACAGGCACCTCTAAGAAATAATCCAACAGATACTGCCGGATTAAAATGGGCTCCTGAAATATGTCCTAATGCATATATCATTACCATCAGAGTTGCTGCAATAGCAAATGGTGCAAGAAAACCCCCTGAACCAAGAACTGCTGCAATAAATATGGTCATAGTGAGAAAGAAGGTCCCAATGAACTCAGAAGCCATCTTCGCATTCGATGTTGGTGTAGTCATGATTCGGCCGAGAAAATTGGAAACTTAACTATTCACATTCTCAAACATAAGATATATCGATTTTTCATCTTTGGCAAGATGGGCAAAAGAAGGTAGAACGGTTCGCTTGAACAATTCTCTGCACAATTCCAGAACAATCATCACGAACACATGACAGACCTTCGCGACCATACACTCTGAAGTTTACAGGGAACCAACCAAGATCATCTTCTCCAGACACTCCTCGAAAATCTTGGAGAGTAGAACCACCTGCCTCAATGGCATCTGAAAGGACCTCTTGGATTTGTTCGACCAACAATTCCAATCGTGAAGTAGGTGACCCATTTTTTCGAACCAAAGTAGAAGATATTCGACGAGGAGAAATCCCAGTTCTATTGAGAACCTCGTTAACGTAAATATTTCCAAGACCCGCCACTACACTTTGATCTAAGAGGGTATTTTTGATTGGACTACTGCGATTTTTTAAATTCTTAGCCAATACAGTTGCATCGAAATCTTGGGACATAGGTTCAGGGCCTAAAACACTTAGAAAACGATCATCTTCTTCATTGGCATCTGATTCAATGAAGTGGATGTATCCGAATCGACGTGCATCAGTATATGTTGCACGTATGCCCCCTTCAATATTCAAAACAAAATGATCATGAGGGCCATCTCCTGTTCCAATTACGGCACCATGTGCAAAGGTCCCTGGAGTGAATGCCATCCCTTCCCCAGTCATTGTCCAACGACCACTCATTCCCAATGAATTTAGCAAGATTGAATCATCATCTAATCGAATCAATAGATACTTCCCTCTTCGATCAATGGTTCGAATTTTTAATCCAGTTAGCCTTTTATCGAGGTCTTTTGCAAAGGGGAATCGCAAATCAGGCCTTCTAATATCCACATTTACGATTCTTTTTCCTTCCAAATGAGGGGAAAGCCCACGACGAACTGTTTCCACCTCCGGGAGCTCGGGCATAACAGTTGGAAAAGAAAGATAGCAATGATTCTGTTTATCTTCTTTTGATGAATTAACTGAGTGATTCTTGAAGGAAATTTGTAGCAAACTCAAACGAATGTTTCCTTGCAGCCCAGTCAACGCCCTTGTTTACACCCAGATTACCTATTGCTTGGAAAACTGCAATACGATCAGCAGGTTCATTCAATGGCATCGAGACTCCTGGTTGTATTTCCCCCCACATTTCACCATCTTTTCCAATCGTAACTGTTCTATGATCATCTAAACTAATCGCATGAGGTAAGAAACCGAAAGGTTCGACTGAATCAAAAGAATGGTGTGCTCCTTCGTAAACGTGAAGATTAATGTTTACTCCATGAGGAGAAATCTCCTCAATTAGATCCTTTACTAGTTTGACCGGAACCCAGTCATCTTCACTTCCATGAAGGATAAGAATTGGATTTTTCGACCATTGTTGAACTTCAGGTCTAAGATGGGCAGCCGGGTAGAAGGACAAGAACGCTGCAAATCGTTCGCCATCTGGAGCCAATTGCTCAGCAATTGGATTCCAAGCACCGTATAATGCAACAGTGCCTCCTAGGCTCCATCCTGCTAAAGCAATCCTACTAGAATCGATAGAAGGGTGAGTAGAAAGCATCCTAAGAGCTTGGTAGCAGTCAGCGAGCATCATTGCGTATGTCACTTGCATTTGATCCTCAACAACCGAGTAAACCTTCCTTGAATCAAACGAATGTACTCGAAATACACAGAAACCTGATTCTAACCAATTTGTAATGTGTTCATGATGATGGCCACCCCAATTCAAACTACCATGCACTGCAATTACACAGGGCATCGGGTCCGTACTAGGGTTTTCGGGAACCAATAGAGAACCAAATACTGGATGCTCTGGAGATTCATCTAATTTACATAGAATATGATGAATTTCAAATGGACTTGCTGATGGAAAATGAATTTGTCCAAATTCACCTTGAGATAAAATTGGGGGTTTCTCCATAATAATTCAACTCGGCTTTCTGATTACCCTATTTTCTTGAATAAAATCCTGCCTTTTTCTCTCTGTGATACTTCCGTCCACAATCAAGGCAGATTTCGTCATTAGATCTAGACTTCTTCTCAATACTAGTCTCATTGCATTTCGTACATTCTACCAATTTAGGTAACGTGGCTTCTTCATCCAATCCTGAAACCTTCCATCTCCTCCAATCCCATCCACAGGAGGTACACTCTAGGATTAAATGACGAGGAGAAGTATCGGCCACCTTAACACCAGCATTTTGACAACGATCAGGGGGGCCCGTATATTCTCCATTATTATAGAACAACTTCCAAACAGGACAGTCTTGATCCTCTATGATTTGAGACTCTTGACTCTTGAAGCGTTCTGGAGTACAAGACCTGCACGAACCAATGAGATTTCCATGTTCACAAAACATCTAATCACCAATTTTCCTATCCACCTTTCAATCATTCAATAGGTCGTTGAATTGCCTTAATTTCAAGGAATTCTTCGAGCCCGTCCATTCCAAGTTCCCTGCCATTTCCAGATTGCTTGTACCCTCCGAAAGGAGCGCTTATATTGAATGGACCGCCATTTACACTAACTTGACCAGTCCTCATTTTTTTAGCGAATGCAAGTGCTCTTTCATTGGATCCCCAAACTCCACCTGAGAGTCCATAGATTGAATCATTCGCCAAAACAAGAGCTTCTTCTTCAGTATCATAGGCTGTGATGGCTAATACTGGACCAAAAATTTCCTCTTGCCAAATTTTCATCTCAGGAGTGACATCAGAGAACGCAGTGGGTCGAACGAAGAATCCTCTGTTACATCCCTCTGGTATGCCTTCTCCTCCTGCAATTAATTTGGCTCCTTCTTCGATTCCAGATTGAATATATGAGATAACACTCTGCTGTTGTTTAGACGATACCATTGGACCGCAACGGGTTGAATCGTCTAATGGATCACCAGGAGTATACCCCTTCACACGGGCAGATACAATTTCGAGGATTTCCTCTTTGTGACTGTTTGGAATAATGAGGCGGGTTAATGCCGAACAAGTTTGACCTGAATTCTGAAAACAAGCGCCGATTGCTGATTTTGCTGCACGTATAACATCAGCATCATCTAAAATGACATTAGCACTTTTCCCACCTAATTCCAACGTTACTCTCTTGACAGTGGGAGCTGCAGCCTGAGAAACTCTGATTCCTGCAGAAGTGGAACCTGTAAATGAGACCATGTCTACATCCGGATGCGCAGAGAGAATCTCACCCACCTCACTTCCATGACCGCTGATTAAATTGAATACACCAGCCGGTAGCCCAATTTCATGTAATATATCTGCAAGTAAAAAGGCATTCAATGGTGCTTCTTTAGAGGGTTTGAGAATCATTGTACAACCTGCAGCGATAGCAGGTGCAATCTTACCTATAATTTGGTGAAGAGGGAAATTCCAAGGTGTGATAAATGCGCAAACACCTACTGGTTCCTTCACGATTAAGGTGTTACGAACTTCATGTTCCCACTCAAATCCTTCTAACATCTTGGCATATGAACGAGACACAACTCTCGGGGTTCCTACCATTGCCATTCTACTATACCCTATGGGGGTGCCAACTTCAGCAGTGATTGTCTGTGCGAGTTCCTCTGTATTATCCTTGAGAGCAGCAGAAAGATCGTTGAGAATTTTCATTCTATCTGCAATCGAACTTTGGGACCATGACTCAAATGCGGATTTGGCTGCTGAGACCGCATTTTCTACGTCTGTCGAATTTCCTACAGGAACAGACCCAATTATTTCTTCATTTGCAGGATTAATGACTTCAATTTCACCCTCTCCGTTGGGTAGTACCCATTCCCCTCCGATGTACAATTGCTCGCGCCGCATCATATTGGCGAAGAAACCGTGTCTTATGACTTTCATGCAATTGAAGAAGGAGTACCTCCACGGGTAATCATGACTGTGGAAGTGGTGAGAGAGGGTTCAACTGCTGTTGTAACTATTTCAGGATCAACATCTCGGAATGCATTTGATTCTACCAGTATTGCATTAATTGCATCTACAATGTACAAATTAATGGATGATCCAAAAATATGTTCAATTGTTTTGACTGGTACTGGTCGTGTGTTTTGTGCTGGTGCAGATATCGATACTTTCCAAAAGGCAATTGAAGATGATTCAATTGCTGAGCAGGTAATGGAAATGACTGGAATTCTACATCCACTTCTTGTTAGAATGAGAGGTGACCCGACTGTTGTTGTTGCTGCAATAAATGGGGCATCGGCAGGAGGTGGGCTTGGACTAGCACTGGCTTGTGATACTCGTATTGCTTCTTCAGAAGCCCGTTTAGCATCTGCCTTTTTCCGACTTGGTCTTTCTCCAGATGGAGGGACGACCTGGTTGCTTCCGAGATTAGTTGGCGTTCAGCGCACTCGACGTTTCCTGTTCAATGATGAGACCTGGGATGCAAATACTGCTTTAGAGGCAGGAGCTGTTGATGAGGTTGTAAAACCCGATGAATTACTCCCTAGAGCAATTAAAGTAGCAATGGAATGGGGGAAATGGGCAGAAAATTCCAAAAAATCAACAAAACAACTCCTTGATTCTCAATCCTCAACATTTTTTGAAACACAATTAGAATTTGAAAGAATGTTGATTACTCAATCAAGTAAAACTCCAGAATTCGCCGAAGGTGTCAAAGCGTTCCTTGAGAAACGCACACCAGTTTTTACTAATCTTAACGAAGAGGAATGATAGATTTCATTTTTGTTCTGATGTGACTTCATTTCTCCGCAATTGAAATACTCGAAATGCTACTGCTAAAACACATGTTCC
>DASCRU010000146.1:0-2784 GCA_034400015.1 Candidatus Thalassarchaeaceae archaeon
ATTATTGAATCAGGTGGCACTAGAAAATGCAATGCTTCTCTAATGGCGGGTAGGTCATCTATCCCGCTGCAATGCGCCCTGTATTCCAGCCGATGCACCCCCATGAGCATTACTGGACATGTTCCTGATATCAGTTTCACCGATTGGAATGCCCATAGATTACGATTTTGCTTGCTAGGGGGGCGTTCAAATACTGGTTGTAAGTCGGCGACGGTGCAAGAGGGTTAGACCCGGCACAATTGGAGTAGTTCACATGGCAGCGAAAAGCGCGAAGGCACGTACAGCTGCTCGTAGGCAGAAGGACAAGTGGAAGTCCAAGCGATGGTACTCAATTAGAGCCCCTCGTAACCCATATTCATTCAAGATAATTGGGGAAACAATATCTGAATCTCCAGAGAATGTAATTGGTAGAATTTTCGAAGTCACTCAAAATGAGATGGATAACGATTTCACACGTATGCACGTAAAACTCCGATTTAGAGTAACTGAAGTACTGAATCAGGATGCAATCACTGAGTACATCGGTCACGAAGTCCAACGAGATCATTTCCGAAGACAGGTACGTAGAAATCGTGGTATGGTCGACATGGTTGTTGACGTAGTCACAGAGGATGGTTTCTACGTTCGATTCAAGCTCGTTGTTATCTCACCGAGGAGAATCAAATCAAGTTTGAAGACAGCAATTCGGAATATTGTGAAGGATATGTTGTTCAAAACAGCATCTTCTACAACTTGGTTAAAGATGCAGTCCGTCATTTTAGATGGTTCTCTAGAGAACGATGTGAAAGATGCATGCATGTCCATTCATTCTGTCCGTTCAGTCGTATGTCATAAGACAGAACTTCGTCAAACAGGTGTTTTTGTTGATGATGGTCCGACCTTGGATGAAATCCATGCCGAAGAAGCAAGACAGAAGGCGGCTCAGAAGGAATCTGAAAAATCACCTGTTGTTGATGATGTTCTCGTAGCAGCAGAGGCAGGAGATGCCATCAGCGAGATTGCTGATGAGGATCAATCAACTGAAAGTGTGGAAGAAGTGGCAGATGAAGTCACAGAATCTGCGGAAGAATCCCCTTCAGACGATGTTGATTACGGATCTATGACGGTGGCTGCCCTCAAAGAAATACTCAAGGAGAAGGGACTTCCAGTATCTGGTAAGAAGGCTGAACTTATTGAACGTCTGAATGGTGCTTAATCTCCGCAAGTGCCAAACCCATGCAATCACTCCGGATGTCATGGCGATGTTGTGTTTGCTCGCTGGTACTGGCATGCGAGAACTAATTTCGTCGTTCCCTAATGACATTAATTGGTCCATCGAATCCAATGAATCAATTCGAGTAAGCAGCCCTTGGGGTGAGGTGCCTGCAGATATTCTCACTATTTCTGGCCCAGAAGGTTCGTCACATCGAATATTCATGATTCAAAGACACCATGGGGATGGAGTTGTAACGCCCCCTCACATGATTGAACATCGAGCTAATGTTCATGCAGCATCTAGTTTTAGCCCAAAAGTTGTAGTGAGCATAAATTCAGTTGGTTCATTACGTTCAGATTTTCCACCAGGAAACATAGGTTTGGCAGTACAAACCATTGATTTTACTGGAAGAGTATGGACATTCCATGATGATGATGCAACCCATGCAGACATGACCTCTCATTTTGATGCAGAAATATCTGATGTGGCAAGTAATGCATTACTTGAATCACAAGATTCTGTTCCTCGGCTTGTTGTTGCACAAATGACTGGCCCTCAATTTGAAACCTCAGCTGAGATTGAGGCGTTATCTAGACTTGGTGCAGATGCGGTAGGTATGACACTTACAGCAGAGGCAAAACTGGTTGCTGAATTAGGATTGAAACATGTGGGATTGAGTGTTTCATCAAATTGGGCCGCTGGGCGTACTCCTGGTGATTCTGCTGCTGAGATTGATCATCATGCAGTAGAAGGATTGGCATCCAAAGTACATGCTAGGCTTTGGAGTGGGATCCTTTCGATTCTCGATCATTGAAAGGGTGGTGCTAGTACCGGGATTTGAACCCGGGTCGACGGATCGAGAACCCGTCATGATGGACCACTACACTATACCAGCAGTAATTTGGACGAGCGACATTGCGTATTTGAATTCAACCAATGTGAACCTGAAAGTGAAAATAGAAAAAAAGGCAGATACACCTTCTATTACATTTTCACTTTCAGTTTACTCTCTTTTTCAGCACTTCATATGCTCCCCGTCGATGTAGGTGCATGAACGAGAAGAACTCATTCAATGAAAGAACGAATCGAATCGTTGGGCTATCTACATTGGTGTGCCTTGATGAATCGAGTGAATGCTATGATGTGGGACTAGTCAGTTCTACTGGTCGAGTTAATGGGGCTCCAAAGTCGAGATTAGCAGGTATTATTGGAGGCGTATCTCTCGATTCCCCAGTACCTGCTAGTTGGTTAAGTCTCCATCGACGTGCAAATCCTCGCGCACAGGAGGTGCAGTAAATGTCTAGAACCAAACGATTGCGAGAAGAAGTTAGGCGCATGTTAGCTGAGAAGGGAGAGGCAAATACAGTAGAGATATTTGATCATCTTAACACTCGCTTTTCATGGGGGGCAACGATGAATCAAGTAGGCAACATTCTTGCTAAGGATCTTAGATTTGAGAAAGTAGGCCATGTTAGAGATTTTTTCCGAGGTGGTCGTTATACTGTTTGCATCTGGTCACTACGTGGTGAAACAAATCAAGCGGAAGTTTGAGCGTATCGATGAAATGCAACTACCTGTTCGCGTAGTAC
>DASCRU010000147.1:0-5607 GCA_034400015.1 Candidatus Thalassarchaeaceae archaeon
GCATAATCATCATGGTGAATGCTGTCATGAACACCCGAGTATGCATGGCAATTGACCAGTTCACTTGTTTTTCAAATGTACGGTATTTACTATTGCTGAAGGGGTTTGATATGAATGTCGGTAATCGGGTGGGTAGCGTATGAAAGGGCCCACTGATAGCCCACAATTCGCTAATGACAATCGTATGGGTCTAAGCAGATACCCATTGATTCGTGAGTTAATCAGTTCACTGGAGTGAAGTGCGAATCCTCTAATTGTTGTATATCAGAGAGCACCAATTCTCGGTTAGCCTCGATATTTAGATCCAAGAAATTGAATCTGTTTGTTTCGTCATCCATTCGAGCGATTGCAATCCTACCAAAAGATTGGCCCTGACTTGCAGCGAAGTGCGCCATTCCCCTGGCCTTCTGCAATTTTCATCAAAATATCGGGACAAACCAATCTTGAGATAATTCTTGTATATTCTCTGCAAGGACGCGTTCCCTATTTTGTTCCAAGTTCAAATCCAAGTAGATCCAATTGTTTGTAGCCCCATCCAACTGAGCTAATGCAATCCTCCCAAATGATTCGCCGTGCCGTTCAGCGAAGTGAGCCATTCCTCGTGCCTTTTGGAGGTTATCGACAAAGTGCTGACCATGTGGCTCTACAATATCGGTTACAACACTATCATCGTCATTTCGGAAAACAATGAAATCGGGGTACATTGGAGTATGCTCTGGATGTTCTTCAGGTGACTCTATTGTGGGTCTATTAATCCATGGAATAGAGTAAGATTCAGCCTTTCTTGGTTGATTTCTAAACCAGCCGAGGAGGTCATCCGCATGTCCATTGGTCATCTCTTGAATGAACCTCTCTTCCGAAGGACCCAAATTTGTCCTAAAGACCCCGTCATCGGGCTGGAAAATGTGATTTGAGTCTATGCTAGAAGGCTCCCAAGGAAAATTTTCGGATTCGGGAGGTGTCCACTCATCGTCGTTTATGAGAGGAGTTTCGGGGTCGTATCGTGAAATGCTTTCTAACGTCCTTACATCAGGATGCAATCCATCAAAAATTTGTTGTATTCTCTCTTCTGATAATTGATTAACAGAGGTTCTGAATTTAGGAATCTGTAGCAACCGGTCTAATTCAATTATCGCTGCGTTTTCGGTAGATCCCGCTCCCAATCTTGAAGCAATAAATGAGCGCACCACCGCCCCCAATAACCGATCACAGGTTTTTCTGATGCGCTGAATTGTGGAATTTGAAAGAGCAATTTCGAGGGGTTCACCCTGTTCGATTTCGCCGTTGTAACTAGCAGGATCAATTGACAATGTTGTAATCGCAATCATATCCCTACCATCGTATTCGAATCCATCCATCTCCGCTGCATAATGCTGATGATGATCAATAACATGTTGTAAAAGCAAATTTCGAGATTCAGTTAAGCTGTTTTCGACGTGTCCATCCCTTGTAAGTATAGAGGAGAGTCTGATACGCCTATCGATTGCTCTACCCCCCAATCGTTCAACAGAGGTCCACATCGGCAATGGTTGTGCATCAATCGAATCAAATACTCGTTGTGCTTTATCTGATGATGAGCGCTGACACGTTTGTCTAACCGAGAACTGTAATCCTGCACCTCCATCAATTCCACCACCCATGCTGAACAGATAGTCTCTGACTAGATTCACTTGTCCATGATCAAAGCGCGGAAGACTGATTTGTGTGGAATTAAGTAAATCATTTGATGTTGTTTCGGCCAAAGGAGTTCTCACCATTCGCCCAATCAATTGAGCGATGACTGTTGAATCCTGATGTGTTCTGAAGGAAACCATAACTTCTGCTCGAGGACAATCCCAACCTACACCTAATGACATTTTGAACAGGACAACTGTGATATCGGTTCTACGTTCAATATCGGGCGCTGCAATGTAAGGAATTTGATAATCACCGGCCATTATTGTGGGATTATCAGGGATTGAATGAGCGACACATTGTGGATATCCTTCTAATTCACTTAAAGTGTCCAAAATGTCGCCAAGTGGTGAAGCCGTCACCATTTCTGCGTCACCATCTTGAAGTTGTACAACAAGCATTGGATGAACATCAGCATGCCCTCCAGCCGCACAATATTCCCGCCAACTTTGCCGAAATGATGCCAAATCTTGGAGTGACTGTCGAAGAAGATCGAGCGGCTCTCCAGAAATGCGTAAATCGCATGAATTTTTGAGTAGGCCTGCCACCCGAACCTCTTCAGGAGTTACTGTGATTGGGTTGTTAATTATTTGATGACCTTCTACAAGGAGTTGAGTAATCATGGCATTGTATCGAGTGGACGTTGCACTGATTCCTGCAACCAGTTTAGGTGAATTGTATTGATTGTCAGTGCCCGTTATGAGATTTCTCAGTATGGTATTTCTTTGTTGTTCATTAGGGGTATTTGCTCCTGTTCCCCGATGGGCTTCATCGATGATAATGAGAACATTATCGGGTGCTTCTTCAATGGAGTCGCTGATGATGTCAAAAATGGTGAAAGGCCTAGTTTCTCGTTCGCTCGAAAGCAAAGCGTTGTTGGACATCATTTGAGAATTTAGAAAGTGAATATGGCCGGGTCTCAATTTCTCTTCCGTCCAGTTCGAATCGATTGTCGCATATTTTGACGGGTCGATACGATCTGAGAATCTCTCAAATTTCCTTCGTGTTTGTTCATTGAGGCCGGGGTTATCCGAAAACCATAGGATTCGCATCTCGCTAAAGCTTTCAACGGCTGAACTGATAGGTGCCAACAATTCCTCTAAAATTGCTATTGCCATGATGGTTTTACCAGATCCAGTGGGGGAAGTCAGAGAAAATGATTGTGGGAAGTGTTGGCATAGGTTCCTTTGATTGCGGAAGGCAGTCACGAACTCATTGACCCTCGTTTGCTGAAATCGCTTCAAAGTAATCACCTTCATTCTTCTTCACCTCCAATTTTCTGATTAGGTAAGATCCGGGCATGATTGGCATATTCCAACAATGTGTGAGGCAGAGATATCACATGTCTCCCCCGATTACTGGATGCAAGAGCGCTTTCGTATTGTCGCTCAAAACCATGATGAATAATCGCGCCATCAGCCGAACCAATCATTTCTCCGTCTTCTGTAGCGATTGCATAATCTTCAGGGGGGTTTTGGTAACGTTGAGTGGAATGGGCATAGAGCCATGAAATTTCACGCATGCTGGTGAAATCATCATTGTACAGAAGGTTGATTCTATTTCCGTAGATTAATTGGAAACATTCGATTGCCTGATTTGGAAAACCGAGTGACATCGCACGTGTATTCTCCTGAACTTCGGGTATGTTGACGAGGGCGTCTTGTATTTGAGTCTGCAGATTTGCAAAGAGTCCCTCATCATCCGTTCGAATGAAGACTAGTTCTAGCTTTGTGTTTTGGGGCAGGTTGCCAATTGCGTGGATAAAAGCATCAGAACTTTCTGCATTATCTGCATCCCATAATGCAGCGATGGGTTTAGTTCGAGACACATAGAATGGGCGGGCGTGTCCGATCGATTCCTGTGTCAATTCCCTCACCAAAATTGGAGATGTATCCTGGGGAATCCGCAGAAATTCGATTACTCGATTCACATTATAGTTGTAGCCTGAAAGATAGTCTCCAATGATGTCTGTCCCATCGTGGCTCACTCCACGAACAAAGTAATCTAGGCGAGGAAGGGTCGCTGAACGGATTACACCTGCTTGTAACCATTCGTCATCAGTCGGTGTATGCCCTTGAGATGCTAGGTGGCCCCAATGCTCGACCGTTCTCATCTCGCCCTCTCCGTCATCAATGCTAATTTCCCCATTCACTTCTGCTGCGGATACGAGGATGCACTGGCGTTGACCCCCATACATTTCATTCACCACCATCGTGGCATGAAGTGTGGTACCGGAGCCACCGAAGAAATCGAGAATCTTTGCCTCAGGCCGATCTCTTGTGGTGGCCAGAATGACATCTATCATGGTGGCGATGGATTTCGGATAGGGAAAGGGGCTTGTCTCGAATACCTTCTTCAATAGATTTGTCCCCTGTATTTGGTTATCGTATTTCTTTTCGGCCCAAAGAGAAAAGTACGGATTTTCAGATGTAATTTTTCGTATATCCCAATGGTTCCTGGTATTTCTAGCATAGATTATTCCTTCGTTGACTCTTTGGATAGCGGTTGCACGGCCATTCGACCATGTTCGTGTACAACCATCACTATCAAATGGCCAAACTTCGATATTACCGTCCACACGAACAACATTTCTTTCTGCAGGGATGGCATCGGGAGTATCCCCAATATCGATGATTTCTCCATTTTCGGGGTTGATGATGAAGGGGTAGAGACTCGGATACACTTGATTTGGCTGGTTGTCTCCTAGATTGTATTTCATGAATCCTCGGTCGTCAATTTCCTTTCGCTGCTTGGGCGACATTCGTCCGCCTCTGATTGGGCAGTATACGAAGACTGCGAAATCATTGTTCATTCGGAAATCGTCACCTCTGATTCCTTTGGTATTGTGTTGAATAGCAACAGAGACAACCGCACGGTCAGGCCACATCTTCTGGAGCAGTAATACCAGGTTGGCATGCTCATTTTCGTCGATGGCTACAACCACAACACCATCTTCAGCAAGTAATTCCTTAGCTATCTCCAATCGATGATGAATGAAAGCCATCCATTTACTATGCTTGTATCCATCTTTCGGGTCAACATAGTCGTTGTTGTACTTCCAGTCCCTTTGTTGCGCGTTGTAAGGTGGATCTAGATAGATGAGGTCGAAACTTCGGCGATGAGTACTTCTCAGAATATGCAGTGCAACGATATTCTCACTTTCAATAACTGCATGTGTTGTTGAGACTTCTTCGGCATTGGGATGAACAATCGTCTGTAGATATCTCAACAGGGGGATGATTTCTTCCTGTCCTTTTGCAATCCTCACCAGCGTTCTGGTCAATACATGTTCAACCTCTCCACCCCTATGGTGTCGAATGGTGGTGCATCCACCATATGCTTCAATTTGAACCCTCAACGCCTCTTCATCTTCTGCTTCAGGATGTTCCGCATTATCATCCTGTAGTACTTGTTGAAGTTGAACTAGGTTTAGTTCGTCAAGCTGCACAGAGGATTCGACGATGTATCCTTGAAACCCCTCCCGATATGCTTGTTCACGAGTCACTCCTCCTTGATTCCCTCCTGCCCGAGGAGGAGCAATTACATATGGCAGATTCCATTTTACGACCATTGAATTTGCCTCAATAGGAAGGCCCCAAAGAGGGATGTATTCATCATGCTCCTCCCATTTTACGCCGAATCCAATCCTTTTCCTGAAACGAGCAAGTTCCTCAATAATCTGGGTTCGCTCATCCCCTGCAGGAAGCTCGGAAATCAAGTCGTCTATCAGAGCCATTTCGTTACCAAGTTATCGTAATGGTCGTAGTAGATAATGATAATGAACGAATAACCAAACATCACAGTATCAGCTTGCCTCCAGCAAGCGCGCTTTCCCCATCCATCTAATACTTGCAATAGAGGAGGCCGAAGAATGAAAGAAGAAGATAAGCACGAAGAAGGAAATGAAGAAGAAAGGACGCACGTGGATTCTCT
>DASCRU010000148.1:0-5923 GCA_034400015.1 Candidatus Thalassarchaeaceae archaeon
GTGAAGGGGCCGAGAGCAGATTTGATTTCTTCATTATTCAAACCTGAATGAATGGGTCCCTTTTGGCCATAATCAAGTATGATTTCTTGAAGAAGTTGGTTCATCTCCTCTGAATCCATATCCATCCGAAACGTTTCAACTTCATTTAGAATGTGCTTGAAATTGATTCATTCATTGAATGGCTTTAGATGTCAGGAATATTCGATTGATTGAAAGACCTCGCTTTACCGATGAAGACAGATGCGTCTAGAGGGCCCGGTCAGATTTCGTTTCCGAGATTTGGAAGCGGACATTGAGGTATTGATTGAAGGAAACGCATCTTGGGTAGACAGTATTCGACAAGATCTCGGAATTTCTGGTGAGGGCGCAGGATACTTGGTGCCAATTCACGGCACGTTCAGAAATTCCAGTGATTCTAAAATTTCGGGGGCGAATCGTTCTAGAGCTGATTCTAGGGGTGGACCCCCTCAACGTCCTGGACCAACTCCTGATCCGTCTAGAATCCCAGCCTCAATTCGAGAAATTGGTGATTTGGATATCCAAGGAGAGTTCGATAAATTAGGAGTATCCTTGGGCCCAATTCCTAGTGCAGATATTCTCAAAGAGGAATTGGAGGAGTTCGCTCCCTTTGAACCGTTAGAAGGAGCTAGTACAGAACATGCATTGGAAGAAAGAGTTTTGCAGGCACTTTTGGAGATTATTGTGAGAACACACGGTAGGCCTAGTACTTCCGAATCTCTTCTCTTCGAAGTGCTTGGTGATCGATTCGGAATGGACACTCTGGCCTTTGGGAAATGGTTGAGGAGATTGTGGAAGCAAGGGCGACTTGAGAGAGTCTTTGGTTCCGATGGAAAAGATGCTTATGCTCCGTTCCCATTTTGGTTAAATCGAGAATGATATTTTCCGTCATTAAGGAACTATCTAAATCGTCATGCTGGTTGGCGAATCGAATCAGTTAGTATAATCAATATCCCATAACCCTCAATAAGAGTCGGTTGGGTGGCAACGACATGATGTCCCCTGCGAACGCCTTGAATCAACCAAAGTCAACCCGACGTGTTTCATTTTTCTTAGCATCTCTGATGTTAAGTTCAATTTTGGTTAGCCTTGCACCTACTGTAATTGCTTCTCATGAGAAGACATACCATACTCAAAGGAATCCAACCACTATTGCTGCTGGTGATTTAGATTGTGATGGGGATGATGATTTGGTTACTGGTAGCGAGATGGGTAATTTCCTATCTGTCTTGTACAACGATAATGGTGACTTTTCAGAACGACAGGATATTTGGACAGTGAATAACAACTCTCGTAGAGCAGGTTTCGATGATATCGCCGATGCTTCTGAAGTAGAGATTGGTGACATCGATGGCGACAACAGTCCGGATATTATTTACTTCCAAGGGAACATTCGAACAGTTAACGGCCCGAATGTAATGGGCAACATTACCATTCTTTATGGAGACTGTTCAGGTGGTTGGACAGAATCATCTCCAATCACAGTTTCTCCATATGTAATTGGGATCGAGGTCGCCGATGTGAATGATGATCAAAATGATGACATTGTTGGACTTTTCATTGATATTAGTGTCGTAAATATGCAACTTTCTATCTTCCGAGGGCCTGACCCAACTCAAGTCACAAATCAGGCAACTACTACTATGCCACTTGGTGGAGCCACCGGTGCATACTACTATGATTTCACTTTAGGTTCCTATGGTGAGACTGTAGCAGGAGGTGGACTTGGTCTCGGAGATTGCGAGGATCTTGATGCATGGATGATGACCTCTCCTCCATACAACGGGCCACAATCTGGGTTCGATCCAGGTAACTGGGATAACGTTACTACAATTGAATACGATTGTACTACTAATGCATTCTACAATCCAAGCACCAGTCCAAACAATGTGCACAAGTTCGCTATGGGGACAACTAACGATGGTTCTCTTGACGTAGCAGACACAGATGCGGATGGACATGTAGATTTGGTAGCTATGACCGATGGTTGGGATCAGAACGTTACTTACGCCACAAAGAATGCTGGGAGTTGGGTAACTGGCAACTACGCGTATATTGGAAACGCAGTTGGTTCTTCAGTGTCTATTGAGGATATCAATCAAGATGGACACATTGATTTCGTAGTTCCGAGTTTGTTTACTGTAACCACAGTAACATCTACCGCTCTTGGTAATACCACTCTACTTTCTACAGATAACCTACAGGATCAGAACACAGTTCAAATTATTCTGTCTGATGGATCTGGTGGTTGGGAGAATCCTCAGTCGTTTGATGTGGGTCGACGTCCTACCATGGCCATAGTAGGTCAGTTAGCAGGTGGCAGTGGCAGTGCTCTAGATATTGCTGTAGGTCAGCGTGATTACACATTCAGTTACACTGACGGAAGTCTTTGGATTGATTCCAAGGGATGGGCTGGTGCAGTAGATTCCGTTACAATCGTGGAATTAGATAATCAGGATGTTGGAGTCACAGGACTTTCGGTTTCTCCTGCTGCATATAATCCATTCACCCAAAGTGGTCAACTAGGTGAAGGAACCAGAAATGTGAACGTAACAATTCGAAATACTGGTCTTGAGACAGTGAGTGGTTCTTCAGATGTAGAAGTGAAGGTTCGAGACATCCTTTCTGGAACTGATACAGTTGTTTATTCCAATGATTTTGATGGGAATGTAGACAGTTCAAACTGTTCAGGATGCTCTCTAGATTCTACTTCATACACTGGGGAATGGGGGTCAGGTAGTTCTTGGCACGTTGAATCAGCATCCAACACTACAAACAAGGCAGATAGTCAATACGAGGCCCACCACAATCCAACAGGATTCATGTGGGCAGGTCTCCGTTATGCGAATTCATCTGACGGTGGTTCTCTTGAAACCGGTTATCTGAACAACATGGATGAGGCCTTCTATATCGAGAACATCGATTTGACCAGTTCAGATACTGCTGCTTTGGATATCGATATGTTATGCGCAGTGAGCTATTCTATGGTTTACTACAGTTCATCGGGTATTGCTAATCGAGTTCTATATGATGACGTTTGCACAATAGATGTGTGGTCACAGGCAGATGGTTGGGAGACCGTCAATTACATGGGTGGACACGACAATGATCGTATTTTATACATCCAAAATGGCTATGCTCCTGAGAGAGCAGTTAACAACAACAGATACTATTACGGTACAATCTACGATTGGAACAATTATACTGGCGATGATGCAATTGATTTGACTCCTTGGGCAGGTGAAACAATTGATCTTCGTTTCCGTTTCCGTTCAGGTTTTGCTGGAACAGTAGGTACCGATGATGAGACGAATCAGAGCCAATGGGATGGATTTGCTTTTGATAACATTTCAATCCGTAAGACAGTGTCCTCTTTCGGGGCAAGTCCACAAGTATCTTCTCAGCAGTTAACCTTGACTAACTTCGCTCCAGGTGATGAAGAAGTCGTTAGCCTATCTGCAAATTTCATCAATGGAACTACCTATCTGATTGAGACTTCAATCACCAGTACTTCTGGATTCACAAATGGAGATGCTACGAATGATGATGCGAAGTTCTCAACATTAGTATCCAATTTATTCGATCCAGCAACGTCTGAAATTACATCTCTAGAGAAAGGACAGATGTATGCTGCTGATACATATCCAATTGATGTTAAGGTAGAAAATCGAGGTAACACTGTTACTGATTTCGAGGTTGTTGCCAAGGTATACACAGCACAAAGTAATGAGTTACTTGAAGAGAACTTTGAGTCAGGTTCAGGTGGTTTCCAATTCGGAGATGATGGCGATAATTACGGTATCGTAATTGATGACACTGCACCGAGTGTACAGAATTCACTCGTGCCGCAGAACCGTCCAGTTTTCCAAGGTGGAGCTTACTGGTTTGGTGGCCCTGATGATGGATATGGAACCGATTGGAACGAGACCCTCAATCTTGCTACGATTGATTTGACTAACATGCAAGGTGATTTCGCCTACATGACTTTCGATTATTTCGCTGAAATGGAGGTTCTAGAGGATCAAGAAGGAAATGTGGTTGGATGGACTGCAGAGACTGGACTTGAGGCCGAATGGCGCAAGGGCAGCAGTATTTACGAAGGTACAATCTATGGTTCTTGGAATGATATCAATGAAAATGGTGTTTTGAACAATCAGTCATGTGAAGATTGGGATGGAGATGGCTATCTTGATGAGATTGAGACATTCGGAGATCGCCCAGATGATGGCAATTATGCCGTATGGTTCGATTCTGAAGGCCTCAAGAAGTCTGTTACTCTTGATTTAACTCACGTGTACTTGTTGAACACAACAAGCTCAGACAGCAGTCAATGGAGGCGTGAGTGTGCTACATTCTCAGAATTTGAAGTTGACTTTACTTGGCGCTTCCAGTCTGATCCGAATGGTGCAGATGGTAGCAATGGTCTAGCAGGTTTCGGATTAGACAATATTTCAGTTACAGAATTCACATTCGTTCCTGATGCTGAATACACTACTACTGTAACTGGTCTCGATTCTCAGGAAGATCAAATAGTAACTGTTGCCAATCACTCCTTTACTCAGGGAATCTATCGAATCGATGCAATCAGTGTTTTCGATAATACTACTCAAGGCACTGCTTGGTATGGTTTTGATGAACTACTTCTATCAAACAATCTCACAAGAATTGTTTTCGATGTTAGATCAGTAGATGTGGAATTGATGGTACCTAATGTGTTACAATGTGTTGACGAGGCAATTTCCTGTAGTTATCCAATTGATAGCGTCAGAGGCCATGATTTCAATATTGAAATGACTAATGGTGTTCTTGCTGGAGATTACAATGTCAAGATGGATATTGTGGACGTGTCTACTGGGAACAGTGTCTCAACTGGTGGTTCAGGATTTACATCAGTAGATGGAACAATCTCGTTAGAACCGCAACAAGCTGCAAACACTTCTTGGATTAATCCGTACAATGGATGGGAAGATGGGAAGACATACAACGTCTCCTTCTTTGCTGAATTAGCATCAGATGGTTCAATTTCAGGAAACACTCACTATTATCACATCACCTTTGAGGATGATATCGATGTAGCAATTCTTTCAGGCCCTACTGACGCTAATCGATTGAAGACCGTTCGAGAGGATTTAGATGCGATGGGAATGAGCTACACGCAGTTCAAGCCAGGGGATTGGAGCACCTATGCTACCGATGATTGGCTATCTCACTACGACAAGGTATTGCTACCTTGGCAGACCGAGAACAACGTCATCAACGGACAGTATTACAGTCAGTTGGATACTAGTTACAATGGCAATCCTTCTGTAAAGGATACTCTCCTTACTTTCATGAACAGTGGAGGAACAGTTCAGATGCATCTTGGACCATATTCTGATGGCCCACATAACGCGTATCTGAATAACAAACTTCCATTCGGAATTGATGTTGTTGATCGAGATGGCAATGTTGGTACCCCTACTGAATCTGTAACATATTCTACGATGAAAATTCTTGATTCATATCATCCAATCATGGACAATGTTGCACCTAGTTCATTCGTTGGAGTCAATAGCGGGAACTTTGTTTCTCAAGCAGTAATTAATATCGGTCAGACCGGAAATGATCAGATGCCATATGTATGTGGAGGAGAAATCAATCAGCCACGACCTGGTTTCAACACTGCTTTCCATACATTGATTGAAGGCCCAGATCCAGACATGTCTCTATTGGCAACTTGTGGATATGGTACTGGTGGATTGATTGTTACAACAATAGATGTCGAGAATCCATCAGTTACAAATGAGTTCGGAGATGCGACCTTCCCGATTCTGAGTAATATTTTATCTCACAAGGTTACTCCTTATTCCTCGTCGTTTGGTTACGATACCAACGGACCTGATGGTTGGAACATGTTGATTGATGG
>DASCRU010000149.1:0-13591 GCA_034400015.1 Candidatus Thalassarchaeaceae archaeon
GCCCGGAGAATCAATACCAAGAGAATCGTCTACATCGATAGGTTCCCCAAGTATCGAAGGGGGGAGAAGGAGAAGCGTCGCGAGTAAACAAATCAAAGAAAAATCGGAACGCATGACTAGGGGAGTCATCGGGCGTTGAAATACCCCTCACCCCTCCGATACTCATGGAGCCAGGGAAGATGCGGTGGCATCACCTTCCAATGTTATTGATTCTAATTACAGCGGCCGTAATTGCAGTGGGTGGAACGATTCGGATCTACGACGCGGGAGAATCCTGCCCAGATTGGCCATTATGTTTCGGCAAATTAGGTTTTGATGTTTCAGCAGACGAGCAAGCAGCATGGTGGGCCGAGAATCCGGATGAAATTGATTCACGTGGAGAAAATCACCGTTATACGACATTTCAGATTTTCACTGAATGGTTTCACCGACTTCTTGCAGGCTCGATTTTAGGGCCGCTTGTAATACTACAATTTCTCATTGTGAGGAAGAAAAATCCATCCCTATCTATTGAGTCTAAACGACTCGCAACTCTATCATTAGCATTGGTAATTTGGCAGGGATTCATTGGATTTGTAACTGTGAAATGGGATAATGAACATTGGTCAGTAGCCCTACACTTATTTTCTGCATTAATTTTCACCCTTTCACTGATCGCCCTCGATATATCTTGGAGAAGAGATAGGGGGCATAATCTAAAAATTGAAACCGTGAACAAAACAATGAATCGGTTATCAATAGCAACAGTTGGTTCGTTGGTTGTTCTTTTGGTAGGAACATTCGTTTCCACTACTGAGGGGGCTAACCAAGCATGTGGAGTCTCGGGAATCCCATACTCATGGCCTCTTTGCTCTGGTACTCTTGGACTGTTTATCCAAGATCTTCTCATTCAATCTCAAGCCATTCATCGTTGGCTTGTTCTCATCGTCCTTTGCATTCTCGCATGGTTATGGTGGACTCGATTCGATTGGGCTCCTGATGAGAGAATTCGAAAACTATCAAACATCGCAACATGGACCTTCATCAGCAACATGGCTCTAGGTGCTGCATATGTGATTACATGGACTAGTGAATCTGGATTTATTGAATGGTTATCTGTTATTCATTTACTATTGGCATCACTGACCTTCCTTATCTTCTCCTCTTCTTTGATTCTAATTCACCTACACGGGATTAACAATAACGAGGAAGAATGATGATTACTTGTATCACACTACCCAATGGTTCAATGCTCGGTTTTGACGGGGGATATTCGTGAGAGAGGCAGATACTACCGGAATTCGAGCTTATGTCGCTCTAATGAAGCCTCGAGTTCTCGTACTTCTGCAAATTACTGCACTATGTGCTGTTCTTATCCATGATGCACTAGAATGGAGATTAACTGGAGAATGGGATTTACTCCACACTGGGCAGATAATGTTCGTTGTAGTCATTGGAGGACTCCTTAGTGCGGGTGGTGCTAATTCGATCAATATGTGGTATGATAGAGATATCGATCCAGAGATGAGCCGAACGGATAGGAGGCCTGTTCCTTCAGGAGCAGTAAGTCCGAAAAATGCACTTTGGTTTGGAATCTCAATCTCAATACTTGGAGTTGCTTGGTTCATGGCAATGACCAACCCAGTTGCGGCATTTTGGTCGGGTTTTAGCGTTCTTTTCTATGTTCTAATCTATACGATGTGGTTGAAACGGACATCAACACAAAACATTGTGATTGGAGGAATCGCTGGAGCAACTCCTCCAATAATCGGATGGGCTGCCGCAATTCCAGCTAGCGAATTGAGTATTTCCAATCCATTTTTCCTTGGAGGGGAGGCACTTCCATGGTTAATGTTCGCGTTAATCTTCCTTTGGACTCCCCCTCATTTCTGGGCTTTGGCCCTATACAGATCGTCTGAATACGAGAAAGTAGGGGTGCCCATGATGCCTTGGGTAAAAGGGGCCGATCGGACTCTTTTGGAAATGAGAATATACGGATTGTTGCTAATTGCTATCTCTGCAGTTCCTTGGATGGATACCAATGCAGTTGGTACTGAAGGCGCAGTAGCATGGACTGCTATTGCGATGATTCTAGGGATCTGGTATTTCCGAACATTGCTAATGATTGATGGAAACGAAGATGTTGATGACAAGGGACGTATTCCATCTGCCTTCAATTCGTTTCGAACATCTCTCTACTACCTCGCTCTAATGTTCATCGGATTAGTAATCTGTGCACTGAATACTATTGCATCCTTGGTCTTCCTTGTAATTTTGGTTCTCATGATATTGAGAAACGAGGTCAAAGCCAATCAAGATGCTTAGAGCGGGGCATTGATACGAGAGTCATGCCTCTCTTGTTCATCGGGGGAGGCTGTCGTGGACGAGAAGGACCTGATTTACGATTGGAACATCATCCAAGATGACTTCGTAAGAGATGAAGCCACTCACCCTCACCCAATTTGGTTTGATGATGAAACTCTTCGCGATGGTCTGCAAAGTCCATCTGCTCGTAATCCTCGAATAAATGAGAAGATAGAATTACTTGACCACATGGAAACTCTCGGCATTCAAAAAGTAGATCTTGGACTCCCAGGTGCAGGTCCTTTCCACGTAGATCATATTGATGCCATGTTGAGCCACATCAGAAAAAACGACTATGATATCCGGCCAGGATGCGCTGTTCGAACTGTTGTTAGCGACATTGAACCAATGGTTGACCTGCAAGCAAAACACGAAATGCAAATCCAAGCTAGTGCCTTCCTTGGTACGAGCCCTATTCGCCAATACACCGAAAATTGGACAATGGAGAAAATTGTATCAACAGCAGAAAAAGCAATTTCATTTGCTGTAGACAATGATATTCCAGTCATGTTCGTAACGGAGGACACTACTAGATCGAAGCCTGAAGACATCAAGGAGGTCTACACTAGGGCATTGGAACTAGGGGCCGATCGACTTTGCGTGTGTGATACATGTGGTCACGTCACACCCAACGGTGTCGAACAGTTGCTTCGATTTGTACAAGATGAAGTAATTCCGGATGCTGGATTCAAGCGAAGAGATATCGAAGTAAACTGGCATGGGCATCAAGATCGAGGACTTGGGGTTGCAAACAATATTGCCGCATACTATGCTGGTGCAGATGTGATTCATGGAACTGCCTTAGGAGTTGGAGAAAGAGCAGGCAATGCCCCAATAGATCAAACTCTAGTGAATCTCAAATTGATGGGAGCCATCGATAACGATCTTACTTCACTAAGCGAATACATGAGAAAGGCGAATGAGTATGTCGAAGTTGCACTGCCTCGTAATTATCCTGTTTTTGGTCAAGATGCATTTGAAACCGGAACAGGTGTACATGCAAGTGCTGTAGTCAAGGCAATGAAAAAGGGAGATGATTGGTTAGCAGATCGAATTTACAGCGGAGTACCTGCACAGGATTTTGGTCTAGAACAAATTATCAGAATAGGTCACATGTCTGGCCGTTCAAATATTGTATACTGGCTTGAGAAAAATGGATACCAAGCCGACGATAATCTTGTAGCTCATCTATTCGAAGTGGCAAAGTCACAAAGGCGTTTGATGACCGATGATGAAGTAAAAAATGTGGTTGAGCATTTTCGTGCTGCATAGCAAACCACTATGACGCTTCGGAACCCCTCAGAGTATATGCGCGGGACAGTGAGTACACTCACTGCACTGATGTTACTATCACTATTGGCACCAATCACTGCCTCCCAACCAATGATTCCACAATCGGAAGAAGTCTTCCATACTTATTCAGGTGCTGTGCAAAGGGCATTTTTCCAAGTTGAGGCTTTTGAAAATTCAATTTCAGAAGAACCACCAGAACAATGGTTGGTACTAACAACATTGATTCCAGAGATTATTGATCCTTGGATTGATTCAGGTATCGAAATAAAAAAGGCTCCTTTCCTTGAAGGTGCTTGGATTTGGAAATTTGAAAATCCCTCTAATGCTCCAAATATTCTCGCAAATTTGGAAGATGATGGACTTATTGAAAGAAGTCTACCTGAAAGGTTACGACAACATCAGCCTAGAGCAGTACTAAATGATCCTGAACTCGGTTCTCAATGGCACTTGAATAACACTGGACAAGGTGGAGGGACAATTGGCGAAGATGCAAATGTAAGCGCAGCTTGGGATATAGTAGATGGCAGTGGAGTAACAATTGCAATCATCGATGATGGTTTTGCTCATACACATAATGATTTATCTCCGGGTTACCAATCTTCACACTCCTATGATTATTGCAATAATGATGCAGACCCAACTCCATCCTCTGGAAATGGGCATGGAACCTCTGCTGCTGGAGTGGCAGGTGGTAGAGGAAACAACAACTACGGAGTTGCAGGAGCTGCATATGGAGCAGATTTGAGTGGATTGCTACTAATTGCATGCGGCACACCTGATTCAAACGAAGCATCGGCTCTGAGTCACGATGATCAAGATAATGATATCTACAGCAATTCGTGGGGACCGCCAGATACTGGAAATTACAAAATGGAGTGGACTGCGGGGCCACTTGTTATTGCTGCATTTGAATCTGATTTTTCTACAGGTAGAGGTGGTTTAGGAAATATAATTACTTGGGCTGGAGGCAATGGGCTTGCTAACAATGACAATTCCAACTATGATGGTTATGCAAATGTTCGACAAACAATTTCAATCGGTGCGATCACTAATTCTGGCACTCAATCTTGGTATTCTGAACCAGGGGCAAATATTCTGGTAGTTGCTCATTCTAATGGAGGTTCACTTGGAATTCATACAACAGATATTCCTGGCAGTGGAGGGTACAACAATTCGGGAGATATTAATCCCAGTTTCGGAGGCACTTCATCTGCCACTCCACTAGTCTCGGGGGTTGTTGGGTTAATTCTTGATGTGGATCCAACGCTGACGGCAAGAGATGTAATGGGAATCTTAGCAAATTCAGCAAGGAAAAATGATGCTGGAGACTCATCATGGAGCACAAATGCAGCAGGACATGATATTTCACATAAATACGGTTTTGGAGCAGTTGATGCACATGCCGCTGTCACATTGGCAGCAAATTGGACCAAGTTACAATCTGAAACCTCTTTTGGGACCTCGATTTCTAGCCCAGGGACGTCCATCCCAGACAATGGGGCACCGGTAACTGATACAATCACAGTAAATAGAGATCTCAAGATTGAACATGTGAACATCGTCGTCAATATCACTCATACTGGCCGAGGCGATTTAGAGACAATACTCACATCTCCAGATGGCACCGAATCAATTCTCACGGAGAAACATGGCGATTCTGGAGATCACTATACTGCATGGTCATTCGGTTCTGAACGTCATCTTGATGAATATGCTCTAGGAGATTGGACCCTTTCAATCGAAGATAAAGCAAACGGAGACACTGGAACATTTGTTGACTGGCACCTAGAATTCTATGGAGTCGATGAATATCGAGATTCTGATGGGGATGGGCTGACTGACGTAAATGAAACCAATATCCACAACACGAATCCATCCCTGGCAGACACTGATGGAGATGGATTAAATGATGGAGATGAAATCCTGAATGAATCCACTGATCCGAATAATTCAGACTCTGATGGAGATGGATTAGATGATGGTACAGAAGTACTAGTTCATTCAACTAATCCAAATCTCCAAGATACTGATGGTGATGGATTAACCGACGGTGAAGAAGTTCTTATCCATGGAAGTGATCCTCTAGTCGTTGATGTAGATGCCGATTCTGACTTTTATTACTGGTTTGGTGATTGTGATGATAATGATCCAAACATCAATCCAGGAAGACCAGAACTACTCAATGGCATTGACGATGACTGTGATTTACTTGTTGATGAAGGGTTTGAGATTCTAGATTCTGATGGGGATGGATTGACGGACCATGCTGAATACCATTCACATACAACCGACCCAAACAATTCCGATACAGATGGAGACGGTCTTTCCGATGGTGATGAGGTATTGGTTCATTCAACCGATCCGTTAGTGGTCGATCAAGATGGGGATAGTGATGGATATTATTGGTTCCAAGATTGCGAGGACAATAATGCCTCAATACATCCCAATGCTATTGAAATTCTTGACGGAATCGATCAAGATTGTGATACTGAAATCGATGAAACATTCCTTACCGTCGATTCAGACAATGATGGCCTATATGATTACGATGAATTCCATGTTTATGGAACAGGAGTAAATAATAGCGATACAGATAATGATAGTTTAACTGATGGAGAGGAAGTTAACATTCATTCAACTGACCCACTGACTCCAGAAGTAGATGCTGATTCTGATGGAGTTTTATGGTTATTTGATTGCAATGACGGCAATTCCACTATTTATCCAGGTGCTACTGAACTATGGAATGGAATTGATGATGACTGTGATTCAATTGTTGATGAAAATGTAGACCGTCAAGCTGCTCTTACTCTACACCCTAATTCAAATTTCTTTGAGCATGTCATTACCAATAATTCGATGTCTCTTTCGTGGAGTGGCGCCCCTAATGGAGTAGAATTAAATGAGACTTGGTACAGAGATTCCCAAAATTTGAATGTGACTAGTTCAGAATTAAATGTTGCACAAATTGACTGTAATGATCCATTAGATGAATTTGAATCAACTGCTTGTGTACAAGGTCGGATTACTGTAGTTTACATTCTTCATCTGGAGGATTCAAATGGAATAATCGAACTAAGTTGGGCCGTACGTTTGATTGCAGAATCGCCACCTGAACCTGAACCTGAGCCTGAGCCTGAGCCAATCGATGATGAAGAAGAAAAAGAAGATGATGCAAATACAGATTCAGGGCAAGATGATTACAATTCATTGAACGAACTCCCCATACCTAAAGAAACACTATTCATTATTTTTGGAATCCTAATTGTAATGTTAATTGTTATGTTAATGGTTAGAATCTCTAAACCACCACGGGAAGTTAAAGCTTGGAGTCCTCCTCCAATTCATGAAAGAAGAAAGATATCGATGTATGATAATCAAGTACCAAATGCTCCCAATTTCAATGACAGAAGGCGCTAATTTTCTATCAAGATTCTGCGGCCTCTTCCTCAGCAGTAACAGATGAAGGAGGAGAATTAATTTCAGCATGCCAACCACCATCGACATTTCCTGCAATCCACTCGCCTTCTACCTGAATCTCATCCACCTCAGTCTCCTCTCTCCATGGTGGGTCTCCGTCAGTTCCTGAAGGAACTAATTGGCGGTCATCATTCAACATCGATTCAACTGCTCTAATTCCTCTGTGAATTGGAAGTAGATGGCCGACAGGTGCTCCTGAATTGACATATGGATTCGTAGCCGTACAAATCAACAGGCCTCGGCTTGGAGAAAGGACATTTGCAATTGCACCAGGACGTTCAGGATCTGTGATTGTTGCTACAACTTCACCCTCTTCTACAAAACGTCCAGCAGGAGCGCGCATGTCTAGTAATCCTCCTTGATCCGAACGAATCCATGTAGAACCATGAGCAAGCAACCGGGCACTTGGTCTAGAAGGCTGACCAGAAATCATAGAGAGTGAACGCATGACATTGAGAATCCCGTAAAGAGCAACTTGAACGGCTCCAGCTTCGGATGTATTCGCACCACCCCCTTCATACGTTGCATATCCAATTCCCATTTCATTGGCTGAACGACGAAAAGAGCCACGAGGACCCAATGAATCCAATATCACCTCAATTCCAAAACCACGTGCAACCACATTACTGGGGGCATCAGCTAAATCGGCACGAATTTGTGGCAAGTTTGTCCTTCCGCGAGCTGCTGTATGCAGATCAATAACGTAATCAGAGCCCAATATTACATTCTGGAAAATACGATTTGCGACCCGAGAGGTGGTATTCCCCGTTTCTGTACCCGGCGACTCACGATTCAAATCCCTACCATCCGGGAAATAGCGGCTCCTCATACGATAGCCTGGGAGGTTGACTACAGGTACTATGCGAATTGTCCCAGCTAATGAATTCGGATCTAGTAGCCTATCATCTCCACAGAAAGAAGAACCCAAAAGGTGAGTTAATGCCATTGGCCCCACTAACTCATCTCCATGAACTGCGCCAAGCAATGTGAGAACTGGCCCAGGTTTGGCGCCATGAATCACTGTAACACGAATAGGCCAAGGATCGCCCATAGAAGTCTCTAGAAGAGGAAAACGAATTGTCCTCATTTCGCCTGCTTTTGTTCGAGTTCTAGCGAAACGGTGAGTTTTCGGCTTCTTCTTAGAACTCAATGAACCCAGCGGGTTCTCCTTTTCTTCCAACGCCCTCTCTACCTTTGCACGACGGCTTCTTGGCAGTTGGTTGGAGACTTTGGTGGATGGCTTCTTGGACGCCGCTACCTTCTTCTTTCTACTCGCCAAGATTGATTCTCCAATCTGAGGGGGGATTTGCTGGTCTTTGAACACTGATGTCACTTTAACAAATAATATCTGAATTTACTATACCCCGAAACTCAAGGACCGTGGGAAGAGTGAAGAGATATGGACGAGCCGAAATCAGTTCAAGAGATACACGCACCGAATTCGATTTGCTTTGGTTGTGGGCCTGCGAATGAAGAAGGGTTGAGAATCCGTTCTTTCACACGTAATGATATAGAAAATGGCCTTAAAATGACGTTCAATACAGAGGAACATCATCAAGCATTTCCAGGAATGGTAAATGGAGGAATTATTGGAACTCTACTAGACTGCCACGGTAATTGGACCGCTGCAATAGCCATCATGACGTTGCACGGTGATTCTGAACCACCTTGCACAGTAACTGCGAATTATAGTGTTCAACTAAGGAGACCAACTCCTCATGGAACTGAACTCACCGTAACCAGTGAAGTCATTGATTTGCAAGAAGATCGGGCGTCAATCCGAATGGAAATGCACGCTGAAGACGTTCTTTGTGCTAGGGGAGAGGGGTTATTTGTAGCAGTCAAAGAAGGTCATCCAGCATACCATCGATGGAACTGAGGCAATGAAATGACCAACGAAAAACTGATTGAACTACAGAATCTAGTTCTTCCAGTGATGAAAATTTTGAATCTAATTAATCAAGAAGAAGAAGATCAACTAAGAGAGATTCCTCTTGGTTTGATTCGGAAAAATGCAACTAGGATGCATGCTGTGTGTCGATTTAATCCCGGGCCTAAAGGATATAAAAAAACAATTCATGATGTGAAGGAGGTAGCAATACATCCTGAAGCACTAAATGACAATTGGATCTACTATGCTCGATTTTTGATGTTTCATGAGTACCTACATGCTATTGGGAACATTCGACATGATTCTGTTTTCAGGGAACTAGAGGATCTTTGGCCAGATGATGATGCGAAAAACGCAGGTAAGGAATTCGGTAGATTTCTCCGTGCGAAGGCCGCAAAATGGTACTGGACTTGTCCAGAATGCAACAAAACACATCCTAGAACCAGAAAGAGTAACGGTAGATATCTTTGTCGAAAATGTAAGGTCACCCTCATCGATACACCTGCGGGACAATTCATCAAACCCAATGTGTAGGGAGTAACATGGAGGGGGGCTTTAGGGGACTCATTGGGATTCTTCCATTCGTCCTTCTAATTGGAATGATTCCGTTAGCAGAAGGAGAACTTGCTACAAATCAAACATTACTAAATGCAACCTGTATCGATGATTCAACATGTCAGTTAACCAATTCAATAACTGGAATTGACCAACTTACAGGAAATGAAAATGGAGCATCACCATTATCTCCTGAAGTTATTCGAATCGAATTCAAAATGTCACCTCCACAATCTTCTCATGCTTTGATTCCAATTACAATGGACGAATTAGTGGTTGATTTGACCATAGAGGAAGACCCAGGTGAATTTTTACGACCGGATCTCAATATTATACTAGCAATCGGGCCATCTTCCAACGAATGGACAATAGAAGGGCAACCTGGAACACCATTGACTACTGCCACAGAATATCGTTTAGAAGACGAACAAATCGATTTGACTTCAGGACGGATTCTTGCACCAAATGATGTAATTCAACTCACGTTATCATTTGAAATCGATAGGCCAGTAACTTGGAATCTAGGACTTCGTGGTTCAACTTATGTCGATATTCCCATTCAATGGTCATTGGATCAAGATGCAGTAGATGTGGATGAACCGAGTTCTTCTACTGAACCTAAATCGATTGAAATGGGTGATTTTGTAAACGGAGCTCTCATTGAAGAAGACATTGATTGCTTCACATTTAGTGTAGGAGAAAGGGCCTCGGAACTGAGAGTAGATATCATCTGGAGTCCTATGCCTTCTGAGATAGCAATTACCGGAGTTACACCAATTCTCGATACTCTAGATGGAAGAAAACAACCCTCGCCATCTATTCGAACAACACAGGAAGGAGATTCAATAGAGAGCATCCTAGTTTGGAATCTAAAAGACCATGCTGAATTGCGCCTATGTCTTTTCGGCGAAGATGCTCGATTTGGAGTCTATCGGTGGGCGGCTCAAGAAATTCTACCGGGAACCGGAGCAATGGAAGTAAGTGATTTCGAACTTGATGCTCGTTGGCCAACTGGAACCGGATGGATAGGTGAAACATCTCAGAGTCAGCAAACTGAAGGAATTGGAGGAACTGGGACGATTATTTCAATTTGTATCGGAGGAATAATTGTGGCATGGATTCTGAAAATGCCAATTATCAACCCCTTAAATCGAAAATGGGGGATTCCTACTTCGATGATATTAATTGTAATCGGATCGAGTGCTGGGCCTCTCGCAGCAACAATATCCAGCCTACCTGATGAATCAGAAAATAATCTAGATTATTGGATTGAAAGCAGACTCGATTTAGTTGCAGAATCAATAATCAAAAATGAACCCGATCTTGCCACAGGGTTTTTCGGGACAAAATCGGGTGATCAATTTGGAATTAGACTTCATATCGAGGCCATACACCCAACTGGGGATGGGCGTTGGCAAATTCAAACTGAAGACCTGAAAGATGTGGATTTAGATAGATTGATCTTCGACGCAATGCGCCGGCATTCACTTGATTCCGATCAAGAAATCATGTATATTCTTCGTGCTGGGAGGCTCTTAAGTTTGGACTTACTATTGCTTGAGGCCACTCTAATTTCCGATTCTATACCCATAGGGTCGATCCTTCATCTAAATTGGAAAATGACTGCATCTGTGGGAGAGGGGTCTATCTCAGAAAGGGTATGGACTACAAGGCCGAATTCAATAGATTTGAATGAATGGGATTATTTTACTACCCGACTACTTCCAGAACTAATCACTGTATCATATTGCGACTGTGGGTTAGATGCAATCGATCTTTCAATCAGGACTAGTGTAGCCCATACTCCTTCGATTACTCCATCTCTTAGAGGAGTTTCTGGAGCTCCTTCATTTCCACTATTTTCTGGTGCCATCATGGGTTTAGGATTCGGAACGCTGATGTTAATCGGTTTAATAACAAAGAACCAACAGAGAAAGGCCCAGAAAATAGTACTACAAATGAGTAAGAAGTAGTTATTCTTCTTCTGTCTCAAGACCGCCAATCATTTCCATCAGCATCGAACGTTCAGCATCATCAATGACGCCATCTTCTAAAGCAGCATCAATTGCTTGAAACTGCTCACTTGAAAATCCAAGAGGGGTCGCTGCATGATGAATCAGGATTCTCTCTGCTTCACTGACCTTTCCATCCGTTAATGCAGAGTTGATTGCTGCGATTGTTGCAATTCTAGATATTTCTGGATTAGTCAAATCTAGTGCCTTAGCAATTTCTGATAATTCACTTACTTCATCTTCAGTTAGAATGCCGTCACTGAAGGCTTGCTCATATGCAAATTGAAGGAAGGAACGATATTCCGATGGATGTAGAAGAACATCTCGAATCAAACTGTAATCCACTGATGGTTCTGTTTCGCCATTAAGCAGAGCAGCTGTCGCCCTTCGAGTCTCCTTGACCATCATATCCTTCAAACCATGTCCAATCCATGCGATGCCAAGACCTACTACGCCACCTGCAATCCATCTCATGGCACTTTCATCCAATAATTCACCTGGATGGAATAATCTGTGAAGTCCTATAGCTACTAGGAAGCAACCCCAGAAAATCTCTACCCAATCATTGACATCAGGTTCGTCTTCCAAGTTCAGAAGAACATTAGATGCCCTCTCACCATCGCCCATGAGGTACCTATTGGGTTCAGGCACTTAGGCTATGCGGAATACAAGGTGTCACTCGTCATGCTTTAGGACGGTGACGCCAACCAACAGGCATGGGCCGCCAAGACGAGGCTGTTGAGGTAGGTTCTCTCGGCCTTGATTCAAGAATAGTACACCATTTGGAGCAACAAGGAATCAAACATCTGCATCCTCCGCAAGCCAAGGCAATAGGTCCAGCCCTAGAAGGTAAAAACTTGCTATTAGCCACGCCTACAGCCAGCGGAAAATCTCTTATCGCCTATCTCGCGATAATTAAGAAACTGGAAAATTTAGGTTCTGGTTCTCGAGCCTTCTACATCGTTCCTCTAAAGGCCCTAGCTACTGAGAAAGTAGAGGAATTACGTGAATTAGCCAAGAAGGTAAATCTAAGCGTTGGATTAGCAATAGGAGATAGGGATGGTGAAACAGGATCAATTGAAGATGCAGATATTATCGTTTGTACATCTGAAAAATTAGATTCAGTATTGAGAAATAATCCTTCTTTTGCTGAAAAAGTTGGAATTGTAATCGCTGATGAATTTCATCTAATAAACGACCCTACAAGAGGACCTACCCTAGAAGTCCTACTAGCAAGATTAAGACATCTTAGACCCGATGCTCAACGGATTGCACTATCTGCAACCGTTGGAAATCCAAATGAGTTGGCAGAATGGTTGGATGCAGATTTAATTGAATCAAAATGGAGGCCTGTCAGGCTACAACAAGGAACCTTGACCGAATTAAAATTAGAGATTCACAGGACGATTGGCCCAGGAAATGACCCGAACCTTCCAGAACCTAGAACATTAGAGGGCAAGAAAACAAAAATCACAGATTCTATTCTTGAAGACACAATTGCAGATGGAGGACAAATGATTCTATTCGTCGGAACGAGGGCATCTGCTGAGAAGGAAGCAAGAGAATTAGGTGGAAAAAGAGCAAAGACACTGACCACAATTGAAGAATTAAAGGATGAGAGGGTAGAACTAGAGAAATTAGCAAATAAAATTTCAAAGGGAGATGATAGTTCTAGTCTTTCAGATCGTCTTTCCAATGCAATAAAAGGGGGAGTAGCATTCCATCATGCCGGACTTACAGGAAAGCACAGAAATATGATCGAACAAGCATTCAAAGATCGATTATTGAAGTGTATTTGTGCCACTCCCACACTAGCTGCAGGAGTGAACCTTCCAGCGAGACGTGTGGTTATTCGAGATTGGAATCGGTGGAAAAGTGGAGATTATACAACTATGGAAATCCAACAAATGTTGGGTCGAGCAGGACGACCCACTTTCGACGACCATGGCGAAGCATGGATAATGGTCAAAAATGAATCTCAACGAGAAAAGGTGGTAGACAATTACATCTTTGGATT
>DASCRU010000150.1:0-15877 GCA_034400015.1 Candidatus Thalassarchaeaceae archaeon
GGTGTGATGGATAGGGAAGTATCCTGTCCATCTTGTTCTGCAGTGTTTATGTTGCGAGATAGTAGTTTGAAATCGGTACCATGTCCAGTATGTGATGAGAAATTCGAGGTTTGATTTCATGTGTGGCATTATTGGATACATTGGTAGCAAGAATGCAATGCCTATCTTAGTTAAGGGTTTGAATCGCTTAGAATATAGAGGATATGATTCATCTGGATTAGCAATTCTAAATGGCTCTATTCAAGTACACAAAACAATTGGTAGGATTAGAGATCTTGAATCCATTCTTCCAGATGAAATAGAAGGTTCCATTGGAATTGCTCACACTCGTTGGGCTACACATGGAGGAGTCACTAATGAGAATGCACATCCGCATCTTTCTTCGGATGGAACTATTGCAGTCGTCCATAACGGAATCATTGAGAATGCGTCAATAATTCGAAAGAGGCTAGAGAAGGAAGGTATTGTATTTCTTTCAGAGACAGATACTGAAGTGATTGTTCATTTGGTGTCTAGAGCCCGAGAAAATGGCTCCAATTCTTTGGATTCAGTTCGGAGTGCATTACGTCCATTAAGAGGTACATGGGGGTTATGCGTGATGTTTGAAGATGAAAATGAAATCATTTGTGCCAGAAATGGCTCTCCATTGGTCGTAGGTTTGGGCGAATCTGAGATGTTCATATCTAGTGATCCGCATCCATTGGGGGAACATACTCAACAAGTGGTTTATCTTGAGGATGGAGATATTGCAGTCGTATCTAATGATGGCCTAAGCACCCATCGTTTTGATGGTCCGACAGGCCATACAGTGGTTACCATCGAAGAAGAATGGGGGAATTCAGAATTAGGTGATTATCCTCATTTCATGTTGAAAGAGATTCATGAACAGCCAGAAGCGTTGCGTCAATGTATTTCTGGAAGGACATTGTTGAGCGAAGGTACCGCACGTTTGGGTGGATTAAATATGGCAAAGAGATCGTTGAAGGCCATTCCCCATGTTAGATTGATTGGATGTGGAACTGCTCTTCATGCTGCCCAAGTTGGGCGTTTAGCCATCGAGCATCTTGCCCGTGTTCCTTCCTTCGCTCATGTTGCCTCTGAGTTTAGACAGAACGAACCAGTAATTGATTCACGAGCTCTACATTTCGCAGTTAGCCAATCAGGTGAAACTGCAGATACTCTTGCCGCTGTCAAACATATTCAAGAAAATGATGCTAAGATTAGAGGAGTTATCAATGTCGTTGGCTCTTCGATTGCTAGACAATGTGGACATGGAGTATACATCCATTCAGGCCCAGAACAAGCGGTAGCATCTACCAAGGCTTTCACAAATATGGTTGCTGCATTGAATTTATTCGCGCTAGAGATCGGGCGTTCTCGAAATTTACCTCGAGTTTCTGGTCGATCTATGGTCAAAGCTCTTCGTGCACTTCCCGGCCAAGTGGAATCTATCATTCATTCATCTACATCATACGATGAGGCAGTTGAAGCGGTTAAGGACGCCAAGTCAGTATTGTTCTTGGGAAGAGGTTTTTCTGCCCCTGTGGCCCGAGAAGGTGCTTTGAAATTGATGGAGATTGCCTACATTCCTTGTCTAGCATATCCTGCTGGAGAGATGAAACATGGTCCAATTGCTCTTCTAGAAGATGGAAGCCCCGTAGTGGTCATTGCTCCGGATGATGTACAGAGGGACAAGACCATTTCAAATATACAGGAATGTAAAGCAAGAGGTGCTCGCATAATCCTTATCCATACTGAGGGTGATACTATTGCAGAACATGGTGACATTTGCTTTACGATTCCTCCTACTCAGGAGTCGTTGAGTCCAATGCTTAGCGTTATTCCGTTGCAACTTATTGCTTACCATACTGCATTAGCATTAGGTAGGGATGTAGATCGTCCGAGGAATTTGGCAAAATCGGTCACTGTTGAGTAACCTATTGCCCGATAGAAAATTTCTGTTCTGAGGAATCCCATGACCACTCATGGTAACCTAATACATGATCAGTATGTCTCATTTTTACAATCGACAATTTCCTGCCCACATAATCGCCGGTTCGTTCCATAGTAAGGTGAATTACTCCGTCAGAGAGGTAGTCCTCAATTCCGAATTCCCCAAATTGATTCTTTCCTTCGCCCATCATCTCACAGATGAAGAAAGCAGTTAACCCAAGACGTCGTACTGCTTCGAAAAGTCTGAAAATTTCGTCTCTTGGATTGGTCATTTTAGTGAGAGTAAAGAACGCACCCAATGAGTCGAAGACAAGTACTTCGAAACCAATAGATTCTCGATAGTTAGTTAGTTGCTTGATTAATTGACCCATCCAATCCACTTCAGTTTCGATTCCTCTAGCATCTAATTGAACTCGGAGGTCTGCTAAATCGATGATTGCAATGTTGGATCTAACTTTCGGGTCTTCGATATCCATTCCCATGTTGGCCATGTGTCCACTTAGAGAGGCCTTACCTTGCTCCATTGTGACGTATATCCCACTAGCTTGACCAGTTCTGACTGCATTGTAAAGAATCGAAAATCCGAGACTTGATTTCATCGAACCACTCACTCCTGCTAACAATACAATATGCCCTTGCGGGATGCCCCCTTGCATCCTTTGGTCTAGTCCATTCACATATGTGGGAATCCGAATGTTGGCATCGCTCATAGGTCCACCGTTCGATAGGAGGTACGGGGAGGACATAAACGCCTCCATCGTGTGAGTACTATCATGGCCCGAAGAATCCGCCTCGCTTCTGCTTCATCACGACGGTTGGATTGGCTAACGAATCACCTACTGAGTCAGGCGGAAATAGAGGCAATACCATTAGTTGGTGAAGAGAAATCCATAGATGGAGAAGTGTCTCTCCAAGTCACTCAAGTTTTGGACGATAAGATTTCTCGAGCTCATCTCCAATATTTCCTAGAATCTCAGAATGCAGTAGAGAATGATTCTCTTCTTCCACCCACTCTATGGATAGTTGCTGATACCTTAGTTGAAGATCCCAATGACGTGTCTGTTGCCCTTGGTCAACCTGAAAATGAACTCTCAGCATTGAGAATGTTGTTGGATCTTTCGGGCCGTCGCCATCTTGTTTGGACAGGAACTGCAATTCTTGATTTTGAAAAATCTGAACCAATCGTAAATCGATTTGTTGAGTCCGCAATTGTTGAGTTTAAATCATTAGATGAATCATCCTTGAATGAATTACTTTCATCAGGCTCTTGGAAAGGAAAGGCCGGAGGGTATGATATGGCTGGTCATGCTAAAATATTCACACAATTAGTAGATGGAGAGGAAGTTACAGTCCTTGGTTTTGCGAGTGAAGCAATTGAGAAAATAAGAAAAATCATTGATTATTCAGATTCAAATTCATAAGGATCCAGTGGTTCATGAATCTCATTCCAGAACATTGGAATTCTTTGCCAAGATCCATTTTCAGGAATTACTTCTTCTTTCCACCAAGAAATCATTCTGAATAATGCAAGTAGGAATGGTGACCCAATAATTGCCGTTCTAATCCCAATTGGAACTGTTTCAAAAAACAAATTATCTCTTATAAACGGCCCAGAAATGACAATTGTAGCAATCAACACGATAATGCTCGTAGGCCAACCGTTTCTCCTGATATCTTCTCTTCTATGCAAATGATCTTCATGAAGAGTTGAGATATAACCAATAGCGATTCCAGTACCAATTGGTAGAATCATCAGGAATCCGTTTCCAATGAAAACAAACATTCTAGGGGACGATGAATCGATTGCCCATAGCAAAATTGAGACTACCCCAATAACTGGAATTAACAGACATGAAACAACAATTAGTGCACTATAATGTACAGATTGTCTAGAACGTTGAACAATTCGTAGAGGGTTCAACATTATTCCTAGAACCAAGATTACACCTCCTCGGAGAAGATAAGGGATAGATTCCCCGATATATGAGAAATACAATGCTATTTCACTAGCGAGATGAATCATAATTGTCAAACCAATTATCATACTTCTAATGCTGATTTGATTGGTATGGATAAGCCCCCACCCCTTTCTTCGATTGAAGTAACTGAGGGACAAAGCCCAACAAATTGGGACCCATATGAGATCAACAGTTAGCCACATTGCGAGATACATTGTTTCTATTTTTGCAGGATTTAGTCCAGTAAGAATACAAATCATTGAACCAATTAGGATTGTAATTCCTGGTACAATTCCTGCAACCCCTACCGGATCTGAATTTCCGAGATTTCTATTTCCGATAAATTTCCTGATTGGATTCCAAAGGTGAACATATTGGAATGCGAATGCAGACATTCCAATCAATAATGTTTGATAGAAGAATTCAATATTTCCGATAATCAATCCGATGAAAATGATGACGGTTCCGCCCAGATTCAAATTTTGAACAGATTTTAGAGATGATTCTTCGAAAGGCACGAATCTATGGATGAAAGGAAGCACATCGAAAGCAGCACCTAGAACGAAACACATCATCCATCCATGTGAAGCTACAATTGTTCCAATCAGAGTCAATTCAATCGGACTCAATTCACCCTGTGCAATGAGCCCGATTGGGGAAATAAAGGTCCAAAGTCCTGCGAAGACAAACAAGATTGAACCAATTATCCCTGATTGAGTTAACTCCAGATAGGTTCCCGAAGTGGATTTGTGTTCGTTGGTCTCTACCACGAAAGTTCTAGAGCATTCTAGTCTTAATGACTCACCCGTATTTTGGGGAAAACATGGTTATGATTGATTTTCTCCCATTCGTTTCACCAAATTCTCAATTTGTCGAACAGTATCTTCCGACAGATGGTGCTCAATTCCTTCAGTTTCGTGATGCGCAGTGGTTTCTTCAATCCCAAGATTCCTTAGGAATCGGAATAGAATACTATGGCGCTCCCGCATCCATTCAGCATGTTCTCTTCCTTTTGGACATAATTTCACCGGGCGATATGGAACTTGTTCAATCCACCCGTCCTTTGCCATTTTACTTAGCATCCTGACTACTGTTGGTCTTGAAATCGCAAGATGAGAAGCAATATCTGAAACACTTGCTTCTCCGTTCTGATCCTCTAACTCCACTATGATTTCCAAGAAATCTTCTATTCGAGAACTAACTCTTCCAATTCTACTTTTCATTTCTCTAATGTGTGCTGACCTGAGCCCTTCCAAACGGTCCTGATGTTCCATTACAGCACCTATTAATTCTCAATTATATTGATTGATTTTTCAACCATGCCCAGGTTCTCTCGATTCCGTCCTTGAGAGTGACTTCTGCCTTCCAACCTAATGCTTCTTCGGATGCCGAAATTTCTGGTAATCTCCGAACTGCATCACCTGGATTTGATGCTACAAAGATAGGCTCAATTTCGGATCCACTAACATTTAGACACATATCTACTAATTCTAGAATAGATGTTTCAATGGTTGAACCAAGATTGAATGCTTTACCGGTCAAGTTACTTCCATCTATCCCTGAATCAAGATCTCCTGCTAATTTGATCCCTCTGACTACATCTTCAACCCAAGTGAAGCATCTTGATTGCCCCCCGTCCCCATGAATTTCCATCGGTTCCTGTAGCAGACATTTTTCTAGAAGCATGGAAACTACTTGCCCATGGTTATCCCCTGGAAGACGTGGACCATACGAATTGAATGGCCGAACAATTCTCCCATCCATTGAGTGAGTTTGTATTGCATGATGAACTAGTAATTCACCGATATACTTTGAGGCACCATATGAATGACGTTGATGCATATTGGATGGAGAGAAAATACTGGAACTAGTCTCGTTGAGAGGCATTTCAGTTTGTTCGCCCCAAGCTTCAGGGCTACTGGTAAAAACAAACCGTGCACCTTGAGATGTTGCGAAATCTAAGGCTGCAGTCAAGGTATTATGATTTATCTTAACGACCAAATCGGGTCTTTCATGGAACCAACGAGTTCCATTTATCGCTGCAAGATGGTAAACAATATCCACACTCCCTCCCAAACGCCGAAGTGCGATTTCGAAACTTTCTGGATTACTTGCATCTTTCATTACTACATGAAAAGGGATTCCCATTTCTACTGCTGAAGACTTGCATGTCTCCAGGTTGCGTTGTTTCCCTCTAAACATATCATCGATAACACAAATTTCATGGAAATCGAGAAGAAGCGACTCACAAAGATGACTTCCAAGGAAGCCCGCTCCTCCAGTTACTACCACCCGCATGATTGGTCAGAGGGGGGGGCGGCGTAAGTGCTTCACCCTTTCAAGCATCAATTCTTGAGGTGACTTCTAGAGATACTTTCCCATTTATTAATTTCATGTGAATTTCATCACCTGAATTTATTTCCAGACATGGATCCTCGTCAAATCCGGTTGCATATGGAACACCAAGAAGTGAAGCAGCAGGCATTGAAAGAGGACAAACGTCTCGATTAATTATTGCTTTAGGTCCTTTGCCAGTGTAGATTAAACCCATCAGGACATATGGTGCAACTGTTGATCCTGAACCCTTGGGGTAGATCAAGATTGAATCCTTGATTGCAATACCGTCCAATGGGTGCCCCGGATCTTCGATTATTCCTGTATCTCTATTGACATAACCAAGGTATGTAATTGGCACATCGGTAACTAATGCCTTTCCTTTGATATCCCATTCAGACTGACTAGGAAGACTACTTCCAGATAATTTCCCCTCACCTGATTGGTGGGTTTTTGCAGTGTGAACATTGGAATGACTTTTCTGTTCAAGAGTCGGTCTTTTTCCTTGTATCAGATTTGGATCAAAGGCTACTGCGACGCATTCTTCAATTGTAGACACACTTGTTGGCATTTTGTTTAGCCCACTCGTAAGATAATGTTCTGCCTTCAATGAATTTGTTAGTAGGTGGTTGTATCTTTCGCGATTGTAAGGAGTTACTTCTGGACAAGTGTCCTTTAGAACAAGAGCGCCCGCCTCTTCTAGTAAGTCGAGAGTCCCATCCAATGAGAGAGTTTTGAAATTATAACCTGATGTGAATACCCATAATCGTTGGTCAGGAATCCTTTCACCCAATTCCATTTTAGTTCGAACTGCAGCAGCAGTGGCTCGTACTTCCCCGAGACTTGCTTGAGGACAACCTATTACCACTAGGTCAACGGCCCCTTTAGGTGCAAGTTCCAAGTATCTTTCAGTTAGTGATTTTTCATCGAAACTAAGGGTTGATTGCGTTTTTGATAAATCCACCCCTTCTTCTTCAATCCATAACATGGGGCATCCATGATTTGCCGCAGCTGCTGTTAGTGCCTTCAACATTTCAAACGAAGGATTTTCGGGGAGTCCTTGAATCATAGGCATTGGCCCCCATGGCATTTTCCATTCAGGCGACCTCTGTGCTCCAATCCAATCGCCAAGGATACTCCAATCAGTCGCGTCATCCATTTTTACATTTACATTTACGATTAAATTCGGGAGTCTATTTTCAGGCAAATGCAGCCCCCATCTTGGAACCCAACCTGTTAGAGCAGTTGCGAGTGCAGATAACCCCGATTCCCTATTGGTAATCAGAGAGGTGTAAGAATTAGAAAAGCAAACTGCATTTGATTCTGCCCATGAACCAATTCCTTCTTCCTCAATGCCTCGATCATATGGAGTACAAGAAAGAGTGGCCTTGATCCCTAGTTTTGAATACGCATGAACAATTTCGAATTGTTGTTCAAGGAAATCAGGGTGATTAATCCCCATTTCTTCCATTTTTTCGTGATCACATCCAGCGCTGTTAAGAGTCGTTGGGATCGCCACTTTTCCTTCAGGATCACTTGAAAGGTCAGAAAGGAAAGTCCTCAGCCCATGTCCACCCGTAAGGACGCTAACTCCACTAACATGTGCACTAGAACACCGAATAAATTCAGTAGCTCCTGAAACTGCTGCTAAATCTACTACCAATCGCGCTGCTTTCTGTTTAGATTCACCTTCTGAACCAGAAAGCATGTTTTCAAGTTCCGGTGGAATTTCCATTCAGTCATCACTACCTTTTTTTTTTTTAATCTTTTTTTGCAGCAAGAGGTTGTCGCCATCCTTGTCCAAATGCTCTTTGGGATACACGTGGTGCTGGAGGCATTTGCCATCTTTTATGTTCGTTACTTGAAAAACGACGAAGCAAATCACGTATTAACGAAATATCTAGCCCCGTAAATCCAGATATTGCCTCTGCATCCAATCCTTCTTCCATGTGTAATTGCAGAATTGAGTCAAGAACTTCATAGGGGGGTAGACTATCTTGGTCTGTTTGTTCTGGAGCTAATTCTGCTGATGGAGGTTTAGTCATTGTAGATTCGTTAATTGGTGCAACCCTCCCAAATGATTCTGCTTCGGAATTGATTGTTTTTGCTAATGCATAGACTTCAGTTTTCCATACATCTCCCAATGGAGAATATCCACCAGCCATATCGCCATATAAGGTACAATATCCCATTGCTAATTCTGATTTGTTTCCAGTGGTAATTGCCATTGCTCCTCTTGCGTTAGCGACACCCATTACGAGCATTCCTCTAAGTCGAGATTGAACATTTTCCGCAGCAACCGGGTTTCCACCTTCTAGTTCTTCATTCAATGTGGAGTCCGCAGCGTCGTGAATCGATTCTATTGGCATAGATAATAATTCGATTCCGAGTTTTTCAGCAGTATCTTTAGCATCAGAAATTGAGTGTTGGCTTGAATGACGACTAGGCATTGAAATGCCGATGACATTTTCTTTCCCTAATGCCCTTACCGCTAGTGCGGCGGAAACGGCTGAATCAATTCCTCCACTCATCCCTAGTACCACTGATTCAAGATCTGATTTGTTACAATAATCTCGAAATCCGATGGTAATTGCTTCCAACAACTCCAAACTCCGATCGTGTACTGGAGGAATTCCTTCAAAAAGAGTGCAATTAACTGAGTCGCCACCATTCAAAGGTAGGAAAAGCCCTGTTCGATTTTCGATATCAATCAAGAGAATGCCCTCTTTCCAAGCAGGTGCTTGGAGAAAATTCCCATCAGGCCAAGCAACTAGACTTCTTCCATCAAAAATGAGGTCATCATTTCCCCCCACTTGGTTGCAAAGAAGGAATGGATGACCAAGGGTTCTGGCAGCACATCTTGCAACTTCTGCTCTAGTATCTTGTTTCTGAATATGAAATGGGGATGAAGATAAGTTAAGTGACATTTGAAGGGCACCACCATCAAGAGAGAAGGATGCAAGCTGCTCTATTGGGTCCACAGAGTAATCTGATGGTACTAATCCGGCATGTTGCCAAGCATCTTCACAAATCGTGACTCCGATGCTTTGTCCATCGAGGAGTCGAAGAATTCCTGGTTTTGAATCAGGATGAAAATATCTCTCTTCATCAAATACGTCGTATGTGGGGAGTAATTGTTTCTGAGTTACCACTCTAGTTGGTCGATTTGGAATGATTCGAATTGCTCCATTCCCCGGCTTTGTCCGTTCTGTTTCTGGAGGGATTGGAGTTCCGATTATCGTCGGAATCTCGACATGAAGAGTCTTGGTAGCGTCTAGACATCGACGTACGAATCCATGTTTTTCTAGAAGATCTCTCGGAGGGTAACCTGATATTGCCAACTCCGAACTTACTGCCAAATCAGCACCGTTTTCATGTGCGATTCTGACGGCATTTTCGATTGCTTTAGCATTGCCTACAATGTCTCCAACAGTATGGTCCAATTGGAGTAGTGCGACGATGACCATTGTTCCCTCACTCTGCACTCCTATCTTGGTTCATTCAACGTTCCGATTTTCTGACCTTCTAATTGAACCCATCATTTGATTGAAATTAGGAATTAATGGCATGAAATTCCATATTTTTTCAGCCGCCAGTAATTGTATGGCCATGGTGTTAAGAATCCCGCTAAGAGCATAATTGGTATTACCCACCAAGTTAGCATGGCACCACCAGTCAGTAGAAGATCGGTCGCATTCATCGCTGCTTCCATACCTAACATTGAGATCAAAGACATGCCAATAGCAACCCTGAACGCCTCCTTGAAACCGCCCATCTGCTTCATCAAGATGAAAGTCTCTAGAGTAATCGAGGTCAGGAGTCCATTCATCATCGCCAGAGCCATAATCCACATTGGGGCCCAACCGGAATTTGGCCAAAGTAATTGGAAGGCAGCAATGGTACCAAAATCACCAATTGAACAACCAATTAAGCACCATTTGGTGTTGTGCGCGGATTGTTTCCAAATACCACCATCTTTCCAGTTAAATTCACTATTTTGAACTACATGCTCCTTATTTCCCACACCATAGCCTAACGAAATGATGGTTTGTTCTATCACGTCTAGTGCCACACCTTGTAAGCTGACTTTTCCAGAATCTAAATTCACGTTGATATTGTATGCTCCTTCTAGAGATGAAAGAGCATCATTGACTCGTCCTACACAAGACATGCAGGTCATACCTGAAATGGAGGTGGAGACAGCATCATCCATGTTTACTCGTTACTGAGGTTGTATTTCAATCCCGGCAGACATTTGTCTTCTTTTTCCCATCAGTTTCAAGTCAGAACCCAAAGTCCATCGGTTCATGCCAGCACCTGAACCGGCGGGGGAACTTGATCCGGTGTCACTTGAGGAGATGACCATGCGCTTATGGTCTGAAGAATCTACATTTCAACGCAGTGTAGAGTCTCGACGTGGAAACACTCCATTCATTTTCCTTGAAGGCCCCCCTACTGCGAATGGTCGACCAGGTATACACCATGTAGTTGCTCGAACCTTCAAGGATTTAGTTTGCCGATGGAAGGCAATGGAAGGCCATTTCGTAGAGAGAAAAGGCGGATGGGATACACATGGCCTTCCTGTTGAGATTGAAGTACAGAAACGCCTCGATTTAATGAGTAATGAGGCAATTGAGGAGTTTGGAATTGCCGAATTCAATGATGAGTGTAGAAAATCAGTCTGGACGTATGAGGAAGCTTGGCGAGAGATGACTGAGAGAATGGCGTTTTGGGTAGATTTAGATCAGCCGTATGTGACTCTAGACAACAATTTCGTCGAATCATGTTGGTGGGCATTGAAACAAATGTTTGAGAAAGGTCTTCTTTACAGAGGGCACAAGGTACTTCCTTATTGCCCCCAAACTGGCACTTCATACTCTAGTCACGAAGTAGCTTTAGGATACAAGGAAGTAGAAGAGCCATCGGTTTATGTCAAATTCAAGTTGGAAGATACAGATGCCTCCATCTTGGCTTGGACTACGACTCCATGGACACTTCCTGGAAATGTTGGATTAGCAGTTGGCCCAGAGGTCTCCTACGTTCGAGTCAGAGTACTAGAAGAACCGGCTTCTTGGGAAGGGTTTGGTGGTGCAATAATCGGCGAGGAGATGATTCTCGCTAAGGACCTAATGAAAGAGGTGTTGAGGCATCATGTCGAGGTTGTCGAAGAATTCCCTGGTTCTGATTTAATTGGTCGTTCTTACAGCCCATTATTCCCTGATGCAGTAGATCGCGGAGATTCAACATCTGCTTGGACAGTACTGAGTGCCGATTGGGTCACAACTACAGATGGTACTGGAGTTGTCCATACCGCTGTAATGTATGGTGAAGATGACTACAATCTTGGCATGGAGGTTGGACTTCCTGCAGTGCATACTGTGGATATAGATGGCCGTTTCGTTCAAGGAACACATCCTCGTCTTGATAATCGATATGTCAAGGATTGTGATGAAGAAATCATGGAAATTTTGACTGACTCCAATCTTTTGTATCGACAGAAGGCGTATTCTCACGATTACCCTCATTGTTGGAGAACAGATCATCCATTGCTGTACTATGCCATGGACTCATGGTTCGTTAGAATGACTGCCGTAAAGGAACGTTTGTTGGAATTCAATGATCAGGTCGAATGGGCGCCTGATTGGGTTGGTGAGGGAAGATTTGGTGAATGGCTCAGAAATGTCAAGGATTGGGCAATTAGCAGAGAACGTTACTGGGGTACTCCATTGCCTGTATGGCGTTCAGAATCTGGTGAGATGAAATGTGTGGGTTCTATTGCAGAATTACAATCTGAAGTTGCAAAGGCTAGCGAAGCAGGAATTGAGAATCCTGAATGTCCAGACGACGTTGACTTACATCGTCCTATTGTTGATCAGTTTGTACTAATCAGTGAATCAGGAGAACCTATGAATCGAGAACCATTTGTAATGGATTGTTGGTTTGATTCTGGATGCGCATCCTTTGCTCAATGGCATCATCCGTTTGATGACCCACAGGTGTTTGAGAACAATTTCCCGATTGACTACATTTGTGAAGGAGTAGATCAAACCAGAGGATGGTTCTACACATTGTTAGCAGTTTCAACTACTGTTTTCGATTCTCTATGTTACAAGCGTTGTTTGAGTTTAGGTTTAATTCTTGACGCGGAAGGAAAGAAGATGTCCAAATCGCGAGGCAACATTGTCGACCCGTGGGATCATTTCAATCGAGAGGGCGCTGATGCAACGAGATGGTACATGGTAACTGCAGGTGCTCCATGGAATCCGATGAAGTTCGACCCAAATGGAGTAAGAGAGACGTACGCCAAGATGTTCTTGACCTTGTGGAATTGTTATCGATTCCATGCTGATTATGCAGCAATGGATGGTTTTGATCCTGAGGATTCTAGTAAATCAATTCCAATTGATGATCGTACTCCATTAGATCGTTGGATTCTGAGTCGTCTCTCAAATATGGCTCATTCATATCATCAACAGTTTGAAGATTGGGATTTCCATAAGGCTTGTCGAGATCTTGAGAATTTCGTAGTTAACGACTTGTCTAATTGGTACGTTCGTCGCTCTCGTCGAAGATTATGGGACGAGAATGAATCATCCGACAAAATGTCTTGTCAACAGACTCTTCATGAGGTATTGACGTTATTATGCCGTCTTATTTCTCCTGTTGCCCCATTCATGGTAGATGTGATGCATAGAAATCTATGTGGGGGTCAGAGCGTCCATCTTGCTGATTGGCCTCTTAGGACAATTAGTGAAGAGTCGGAAGATATTCTTCCTCCAATCGATATGATGGTGGAAGCCAAGATGGAAATGGTTCGCGCTCTTGCCGAGACAGGACGAAGAATTCGAGTTGACGCAGATCGCCGACAACGGCTTCCATGCCAATCTGGGTGGATAGTGGGGGGGCCAGAGATATCAGAATTCCATGAGATATTGGCCGATGAGTTGAATGTTGAATTATTGGAAACAGAGGACGACCTAGATCGTTTCCAACAAATAGAACTGGCCCCGAATAGGAACTCCCTAGGAAGCAAATGCCGCCAAGATTTACCAGCAGTTTTGAAAGAATTAGAGGGGGTTGATCCTGAATCATTCCTTCTTGAGATTGAAGCGGGATTAGGTGCTCTTGCGGGGTATGAAATTATTGCAGAAGATATTGAGATACGAAGAGTAGAGCGAGATGGTTTTGCTGCTTCCACGATTTCCATTGAGGGTCCTAATGGGGCTATGGATGTCAGCCTCGTTCTGGATTTGGCATTGACTGAATCATTACTATCCAAGGGCTTAGCTAGAGATATCATTCGAAGAATCCAGGCCAAGAGAAAAGATCTCGATTTAGAAGTAGATGCAACAATTTCTCTTGAGGTATGGTTGCCAGAGAATGCACCGAATCTTTCTGAGGAAGATAGCAAGCATATTGGTTCAGAGGTTCGTGCTTCAACCTCAGTTTTCTATCGTCCTGACTCTAGTAATCATCGAGATGCACCTTCAGAGGCAGAAGTATTCTCCCTTGATGGAGAGTTTGAAATTTCATTCATGATTTCCCAATCTTGACCGATGTTCTCAATAACTCCCGAACTTCGATGTCTCCCATGATTGGACTTACTGAGATTCCTGGAGTGGGTGAATCCCTATCTCATCGTATGATTGAAGCATTGGGGACAGAAGAAGAAGTTCTCCGAACATTATCTCAGGGAGATGTAGCTAGTCTAGCATCTGTAGAGGGAGTTACATCGGTTAGGGCGATTCGCCTTATTCAGAATTATAGGGGTGAAGATGCAGATGTTTGCAATAGTATTGAGGCATCGAAGTTACATGATAGGATTCTTGAATTAATTGGCAGATATGCAGTTAATGCCGCTTCTAAAGAACGAATTGGTTTATTGCGTCCATTATCCATCGGACATTCCAGCTCGATAGAATCTTGTAGAAATAGTTCTAAACATGCATTAGAGTTCGCAATTTCGAACCCTGAATCATTAGAAATTTGGACAAATCATGCACAATATCTTGCAAACCCAAAAAGGGGTACTGAGCGGATTGATAGAGTCATTGTGGTTCCGAATGCTGAAACCGCAGAACAATGTGATAATTTGTCTTCACGTTGTAGAATTGTAATTAGAGATGCTAGTGAAACATGGTCTGATTATACTATTTTTCCCAATGTAACATGGGTGGGTTCTTCAGCACCAACAACACCTCCATCCAGCTGGATATGTGTTTCAAATGTTGAACAATTAGGGGCATTAGTTCCTGAAATGAGTGTGGAATGGTTCCAATTAAATTCTGAAATGCTTGAAGCAATTCAAAAAATCAAAGAAGTTGAATGGCCATCACATCCATTATCTGAAAAGATAGTAGAATGGGTGGAACCACTTTCTGATTTACACAGTATTCTAGAATCGTTGGAAATGGAAGGAGGAGATTTACAATTATTGGAAGAAGCCAAAGATGGACTTTGGTCCGAGATCAAAGCTATAGAAGGCGGCGTAAATGATGCAATTGTTACGGGTACTTCTGATGCACATCTCTCTATTGAGGGGGATGAGGTACTGACATTTTATGCAGATTCTGAAGGGTTAAATCGACGTATCCAAGCAACAGTTGCAGATACAATTGATGAGGCTAAGGAGGCTGGAAGAAGACGATTAGAATTGTATCTCCAAGGAACAGAAGTGAAGGTACCGTTTGATTGGATGGAATCAGATTATCCATGTGTCATCAGTCGTAAAGCGGCAGAAAATATTGAACAAGAATTGGAGAATGCAATTCAATCTGCCAAGAATAACGACCTTGTTCGAAATGCAAGAATTGCTGATAGATTGTTCGAACCATGTAAATCAGCAATTTCAGGATTGATAGAAATTGAGATGTGGCTATCCGTTGCACGTTGGGCAGTAGAGAATAAATGTTCAATGCCTGAAATTTTCCTTGATGATTTTGGATTCGATGTAAAGGACGGGCGTCATCTTCTTCTGGATTGTGAACCCACTCCAGTTTCGTATGGCCTTGGTTCAATCGCTTCAAAAGAAGATCAGCAATCTCTTGCTCTTTTATCGGGGGCAAATTCTGGTGGAAAGACGACGTTATTGGAAACAATTGCCATGATTTCATTGTTGGCTCATGCAGGTCTTCCTGTACCTGCAACATCTGCAAAGATTTCATTGGTAGACGAGATACACGTACTAGCCAAGGTCAATGGGACTCAATCAGCAGGGGCCTTGGAAAGAACCTTGATGCGATTAGCTGAAGTTTTCATTTCAGATAGTCGAAAACTTGTACTTGCAGACGAACTTGAAGCAATTACTGAACCTGGTGCAGCGGCAAGGATTCTTTCTGGACTATTATCTGAGGCTATGGGAAATGATTCTACTACAGTGGTGCTTGTTACTCATATTGGTGGACAGATTCGAAAAAATTTCCAAGGCGATATACGGATAGATGGGATTGAAGCAAGAGGATTAGATGAGAATCTAGAACTTGTAGTAGATCGCACCCCTATTAGGAATCATCTCGCACAATCTACTCCAGAATTGATTGTTCGAAGACTAGCTGCAAGGGCGGAAGGACCTGCAGCAGCTCTTTTTGCTTCGTTGAGTGAACGATTCAAGGAGTAGGGCCTGCGTATTCATC
>DASCRU010000151.1:0-2488 GCA_034400015.1 Candidatus Thalassarchaeaceae archaeon
AAAGCCGGTGAATCATCAACATCTGAATTCTCTCTGGGTTTCGAACTTGATGCAGATCGTCATTTCGATTTAACAATCGATGCCCGTCAAGGTAGTTTAGAAATCGAACCACCAGAATGGAGACATGGAATCTCAATGACTGCCTTGGAAATAGAAGAGGAACAAGGCTTCCATGTTCGAGCATGGCTTCCCGGTTTAGCACCTGATGTCAAGACTGCAATTTCCTTCAGGAATGAATCGGGACTTGAGATCTGGGATATTGAGGTAGAGATGTCTGATTGGCGTCCTGCTCGAGAGGAGTTTATAGTTGAAATTAGGGGATTTGATGGGCAAGATCTAGATTTAGCTTTGATTGGATTTGAAGAAGATGAATCCACTGAAGTTTCAGTAATTACATCATTCAGTACTCGAAATCTTGGAGCAGTTAGTGAAGTAACTACGTCCACTAATTACCATCTTTCTCAAAGGCTCGATTATGTAATCGCCTCAATTCTAAATCGAAATTTGGGAACCAAATCCCAATTATTTGTTTCAGATATTCCTGGTGAAATAGATTTGTTTGCTTCCATCGGAGAATCAATTTCTGTTTCCCTTTCTGTCCCTGAATCCGAGAGAATTCAGGGCGATTCCGTCAAATCAGTGATGCTCCAACAATTGCAGTGGTCAGCTGGACAATGGTGGCCTGCAACAGTATTTTTGAAGGATGTTCCAGGTGAAATTGATCTTACCACTGATCCTGCAGATATTTTTGATATTACAAAACCGACCTCATTCCAAGGTATCCCCGAGTTTGATTTCAGTGCTTCATCAGCAGGTATGGACTTGTACATGGAAATCACTGGTAGGGCAATAAATACTCGCGGAGATACTGTTTTGCTGGCAGAGGATTTGATGGATCGAATGACAGTAACATTGGATGAGGATTACAATTTAGCAATCCGTTCTAGTGGGGTTGGGATCAGGAATTTGTACATGAGACAAAGCAATGTTCCAATCCAACCAGGAATTAATCTTGAACAGATGGAAGCTATGGGGGAGAATTTGAAGTCAGCCACAATTTCGTTAAGTTACATTGGCAAAGTCTATCCCATTTTCCGCATCGATGATGTACAGGGTGGCCGGATACTAATGTCTTCTAGAGCCTCAGTTGATTTCATGGGGATCCAATGGGATGGAAGAGCGGTGTTGATTGATGCACAACAAACTTCTGGAATCCCAACTGGAACATCTGTTGGAGTAAATGGCATAGCTTCAGATTTATCCTTGCTGAATGTAATGCCTGGTTTTGATGGTTCAACCACCCATTACATGGTTCCTGAACCAATGTCTACGGGCATAGTCACAGTTTGTGCGACATTAATGGGAGGTGGTTCTTGATGGTCCTAGATAATCTAGATAATCTTGAGGATGAGATCGAAGATACTGCCATTGAAATTGGAGGGCGTAAAGTTGCTCTCGAGGATGTTGAACGAGCATATGGCGCTCTCGCACAGGCCAAAGATATCGTTTCAGTTGTTACTCCCGGAAAAGTAATTTTGGCTACTGGCCTTGTTCTTCTTCTGTTGGTTAGTTCCTTCGGTGTATGGCATTGGATGATTCCAAGGGATTCGATTGTGGTGGATAGTGTGTATATGCAAGGAGGCCCAGGTCACGTAGTATTAGTTCAGGTACACAATCACGGAAGCCGTCAGGTGACTGACTTACATGTTGAATTGGAGTTTAGAGACATGGCAGATGGTCTTCTTGGTTCGACTACATTTGATTCATCTAATTTACCAGGCCATGTATCTGTGGCAGGAGATGATCTTGAGTTGACAATTTCAGGCGCATCTGTATGGGAAAATTATAGTCTCGCAATTCATCTAAGTTACACTAATCATCGAGGAGAATTAGTGGAAAAAACTTGGTTACACATAGTTGGTGAGTGGACATCTGAGTCATTCCGAGACCGTGGAGATACACATTGGTTCTAATTTTTGTCGAGAGGTGCGAAGCCCTAAATCCGGTTCGTTGGAGTTTGTATCATGGCCCGAACTAGATTAGCAATGGGCCTCGTGCTTCTCCTCCTCCTTAATTTTGCAATTATTGTTGCACCGGATGGCAATTCAACGGATTTTGAAGCGTCAAATTTGCCCACACCTCTTATTGAACTTCAACCGGACCCAGATTCTATCAAAGGAGTATCTCCTTCTTCTTTCGATGAAATTGAAATCGCTCTTAGATCACCGGGAGCAAATACTCCTGTTGGTTCTTTAGATACAACAGGTTGGACTTTTTCTTCTGATATTAGTTCCACTTTTTCTACTCCACGTTCCGACCTTTCTCTAATCGTAATTGATGGAGGTGTAGATCCTTGGGGAGCTAGAGAATCCTTGAATTCAATAGACTCATTGAATGTCAAGACAATGATCCCCCCTACTGGATTTCTAATCCAAGGAGACATGGATGGATTGCAAAAGGCAGCCTCTAGTTCTGGAGTAGTTGCATC
>DASCRU010000152.1:0-6644 GCA_034400015.1 Candidatus Thalassarchaeaceae archaeon
AATGCAATGAATGGAACATATCCAATAATGTTAGAGTCCAATTCAACACCAATTAACTTGGATATTATCGATCTTGCAGTTCGTCTAATCAATGAGACCGATGATAATGGTGATCCATTGGATGTAAGTTTCATCGAGAAGGGTGATTTGGCTAAGATACTCAATGTGTTGAGTGTTTCCAAAGAAGTAAATCCCGATATCCTTAGTAGTTACATTCCAGATAGTTTCCCTTCAACTGACATTACATTGACAATACTGCTTCCATCATGGGCAAGATCAACGGGGGATATTCCAGATCGTTTGGAGTTGGTTTACAGACATGAAGGGTCAGATTCTGATAATCTTGGTCTTACTGGCCCCTCCCCTTGGAGTTGGGAGCATGCCCTTTGCTATGAGACAATAGATTGTTTGGACTCAAGCCCCGATGTATTCTGTAAATCTGATTGGGCCACTTGCATCAAGGCCGAGATAAATGTGGATGTTTCTCGATTAAAAATCTTGGAATTTAGTGGTGCAGTAGAAGTTGACATTGAAGCATCTGTAGAGTTGCATATCCATCGAATTGGCGTTCCTCTGCAAGCGGAACAATTGGACATGTTAACATTTGAATCAATTCCTTCAGATTTGATTCGTCATATCATTGCCATTGGCGATAGAAGGGATGGTGGATTGATTGCAGGCCTTGGTTTCGATACCGAAATTCCAATTGGAAATGAGAATCATACATTAGAAATCTCAAATGCTGGTTTTCAAAATTTTTCTGTAGCGATTTCAGATGAAATCGCTCGCATAATCGAACAAACGAATCAGGATATTCAAGAAATTGTAGATGAAGCAACCGGAGACATTCAATCAGAAATTGAATCACAAGATCTTCCAGCTGAATTCAACGGTGTATCCATTGATCTTTCTGGAATTTCATTGATTACAGAGATTGGGGATTTAATGGAAGTTACAGGAAATGAATTGAGTGATCAAGAACCCATCGTCATTGGAGCATCATTGGAGAAGATGACGATGAGACTGGGAATCAATGACAACAAGGAGTTGGCATTTGTCACCTCTCCTGCTAGAGTCTCAGCAGTAGTCGCTGAATCTCTAGTATCTTCATTCTTTGATTCAAGAGCAGTGAATTCTGGAATGAAAGGATTTGCATCTCCAATTATCGAGGAAGAAGTCCCTTCAATTGGTGAAAATGTGGAGGGCATGATTGTGCGACCCAGCATTCGAGTTGAGCTAGGGTTTCCTCGAGGCCTTGGCCTCACAGAATTCACTAGTGCGAAAGGGAATGGAGAGATTGAACTAATCGATGGTCGACAACATCTAACGTATGTTCTTCCACTCTGTGATTCTGATCCTTGCGAGGAAACCACCGATCATGTTTCTATGGGATTCGTATTAGGTTACGAGTTTATTTTGATTGAATTAATGCCTTACCTTCTAGGGATTTTCGGAATCTTCACTCTCATTATTTTCCGTAGGAGTTCAAAGAGAGCGAGAAAGAAGAAAAAACTGGAACAGGAGAAGAAGCGTGCTAGAGAGGCTGCCAAGCAGAATACTGCAGAGGTATTGTTGGAAGATGCAGGCGTTCCTCCCCCAGGTGTTGATTGGGAATCTTCTGGAGGATGGGGCGTTGATCCTTGGGATGATCCATATGAGGATCCTGCAGATGTCTACATGCAAGGTCGCAAGAGACGTTGATTGTTATCGTAAATATTCGATAATTCTCTTTGCCATCTCATTCCCAATACCGGGCACTTTGTTCAATTCATCCAAGGTGGCATGGTCGATTCCTTTCCTTCCACCGAAATGTCTCAACAGATTTTGTAGCTTCTTCGCCCCCAGTCCTGGAACTTCTTCAAGTGGATCAGAAATTGAAGATCGAGATCGTCGTTTTCGATGATATTTATTCACGAATCGATGTGCTTCATCTCTAGCGAAAGTGAATAATCGTCCCCGACGATCCAAGATAATAGGGTCCTTTCCAGGCATGAACAGAGTTTCCTCTTTCTTTGCAAGAGCTGCGAACTTGACTTCATTCTCAAGATTATTTTCTTGCAATAGATTTCTCATCATACTCAGATGTGTACTTCCTCCATCAAGAAGGATGAGGTCAGGCCAAATCTCTTGTCTTTTCATCCATCTTCCGATGACTTCTTTCATCATTCGAAGATCATCCTTTGAATCAGATTTCACGGTGAATGTTCGATACTCTTTCTTTGACGTCTTTCCATTTCGAAGACTGATGCATGCACCTACTCTCTCTTCACCTTGAAGTTGAGCCATGTCGAAACAAACAATGTGTGCTAGGCTTTCCGCTTCAATCAATTTCATTGCATCTTCTACAGACATTCTTTCGTTGTTGTTTGATGCCTTGTCGGAATTCATTTCTGAATGGAATCTAGCATTTGAGTCAGCCATAGAACGAAGTTTGGCCAATTCGCCTCTCACAGGTACTCGTATCTCTACTGCCCCTCCTCTACGTTCAGATATCCATTGGTTCATCCATTCTGAAACAGAACATGGGACAAGGAGTCTTCTTGGGGGTTTTCTTGAAGAATAATGTTCACTGAGTATGAGTTCTATAGATTCCTCAATTTCCCCTCTATGGATTAATGGATATTGGACCTGACCTTGTATCATTCCTTCTTTGGTGTGGAGAATTACAACCGTACCCATTTCCCCGATTGAATAGAATCCTACTGCATCACAATCTTGGTAGAAACGAGAGTGAATGATTTGTTGAGAAATGGTCTGTTGGACGGCTGCAATGAGGTCTCTACTTTTTGCAGCAGCCTCGTATCTGAGATTTTGACTATGTTCATCCATTTCATTTTGGAGACTTTGTATCAGAATAGTTGCATCCCCATCTAAGACTGATTTCGTTGCTTTGACCCTTTGATTATAACTCTCACTTTCTTCAGTTTCGATATAACCGAATGGAAGGTTGTTGCGTTCATCCCTAATTCCAAAATGTCGTCTCAAGAGTTGAATCACTCGTTTGGCTGCTCCTGCATCAGGAAATGGCCCCCATCTTGCTGCATTATTGGGGGGGTGTCTTGAATACAATATCTTAGGTATTTTTTCTGCTGTGATTACAATAAATGGAAATGATTTATCGTCCTTTAACAGTGAATTATACCTCGGCTTATGCTCTCTAATTAGTTGACGTTCTAGCATCAATGCTTCGCTAGGATTTTGTGTGACGATATAATCAATCAAATCTGATTCTTCCACCAATGAAGGAATCATCTTTCGATCAGGATTCTTGGAGAAGTAGGCCCGTACCCTTTCTTTTAGGACAGTGGCTTTACCAACATACATCACTGTCCCATCTACTTGTTTGAATAAGTAAACACCCGGTTTTGCAGGGAGTTCCAAGGCGCTCCCATCAACGGGCATGTTGATGCGAGGAGCGCGGGGACTCAAGAACTCCCTCCCTCCTGCTTGGGTCATGGGACTGTCCCTCGGAGATCGACTCCTCAAGTTGTTATCCGAGCAGCCAGAGTCATTGGCGAGTGCTTGGGATGTCCCTCGATCCGCATCTCTTCCGGGGCTCAGTGAACGCTTAGGGGTGGTCAGGTCAGCCCTTCATGGACACATCAAGAAATTGCAAGAAACTGGTTTAATTCTCACTAGGCAGGCACATGTCATCGAAGGAGGTTCAAGAAAAAGGACAGTTATTCATCCCACGACAGAAGGAAGACGAAGGGCCTCATCCTTTGTGATTGAGGAATTATCTTCGATTGGTGAAATTCTAGGAAACCCTCCTCCAATGGCAGAAATTGTTGGAAGGGAGGAATCCATTAATTCTATTTTTGCAAAAATTGTTGATGGTCAATCAATCGTTTTGACGGGTTTACCTGGCATAGGTAAAACCGCATTAATTCGATGTGTAGCTCAATTATTGATTGATGAAGGAAGGACGATTCGTTGGATGAGATTCGATGTTGATTCCGATGCTCTTTCAGTTAGTAAGACCTTAATTGGCCCTGAAGGACCATCAATTGCAGAAGCAATCGTGGGTATGTTGCCTACAAATGACATTGTAGTTCTGGATGAAATTCAGGAGGTTCACCCACGCCATTTACCAAAGGTAGTCGAACTCTGCCGTCTAATGATGGAAAGAGGGAATTGCATTCTCGCATCTAGAGCACCAGTTCCATCTGGAATTGACGGTGAATCAATCCGAATTGAAGGTCTTTCTGTTGAATCAGCTAGAACAATTCTAGGAGATCAAGTTGATGATAAATTGGGATTAGAAGTCGCATCCGCTTTAGGAGGCCATCCGCTTGCCTTGGGATTATGGTCTCCTGAGGATACATTACCTACTGCATCTAATGCTGTAGTTTCGTTTGTTCAAGAGACTGTTCTTGATCATCTTGATGTAGAGGAAGAAGCAACTTTCGATGAATTAGCGATTTCACCAATTCCATTACAAATTGACGAAATTTCACGTCCTGAGAGAGTAGGTGATTTAGATGATCGCGCTCTCATCAGGTGGCATTCCGATGGAATGGAGGGGCAACATTTGATTGAGAATGTTAGAAAAGAATCTTGGTCAGATGAAGAAAGAGAAAGCGAACATCGTCTGTTGGCTGATTGGTGGTCTTCTCGAGAGGGGACACGTGCACGTCGTATCGAATTGCATCACAGGATCGGTGCCAAGGATTTGGAATTACCATCTTTACTTCTTACTTCATTGGATGAAATAAATTCAGAAATTCCCGCCGCCTCAGCTACTCTGGTTGAAGATGCTTTAATTCAACATCCTGAACACTTTTCTTTACGTTCAGCTGCAGCAAGAATTGCCTTGGATAGAGCGGAATTAGATGAAGTGACCAGACATCTTGATTTGATGGAATCTAGTCCTGAGAAACGATTGTTGAATTCTAGATTATTGCGGATTAATGGTGATTCTGATAAAGCAGACGAAGAAGAAAATGAATCTCTTCAAGAATTAGATAATGAGGGGCGTCTTCGCTATGGATTAGCAGCAATTGTTCGTAGGATTGATGATCGCTTCCCAGGAGATTGGACAACGGAAGAGGCGAATATTTTACTGGGACAGTTGGATGAATTTGAGAGTTCATTGCCCTCTGAACATGTTTTGACCCCACCTGCTAGAACGGCTGTATCTATTGCACGTATCAGTATTTATTTGGGATCAAATTCCATTGCGGATGCATCTGGAATCTTGGAACGTTTGACTTCCATAGCGGGGCCAAGAGATCCAATTGTCCGTCGTCTTAGACTTCGATTTGACATCATTGATGCAGATGAGAACGAGATTGTATTATTGTCGGCGAGAATTGAGGCTGAACCTGATATTTCTGAGAGAGCTAGGCTCTTGCATTCTCTTATTGATTCTAGTAACGATCTTTCACCTGCATTGGTTGCTGCCTTTGAAAGGTCTCTCCTTTCTCCACTTCCAGAACATACTACTAGTGGTCGTCGCTTACTCGCTGCTAGATGGCGGATTGTTGCTAGAATCGACCCCAAAAATGCGATCCCTGCTCTTCAAGAATCCGTACATCTTTACCGAATTTCTGGTTGTTCGAAAATAGCAAATCAACTTCTGAAAGAAGCTCATAGATTGATATAAATCAAATCTGAGAACCAATAAGAGTTCGAGTGCCAATAATTCCGTCAATTTTTCTTATTTCTTCCATTATGCATCGAGTTAATTCTACTTCATCGTCAGCCACTACTTTGACTAAAACATCGAATTCTCCAAAGATCCCCCATCGTTGTTCGACCATTTCTATTTCTCCAATTGCTTGGCGAACATCTGCTTCTTTTCCGGTCTCGGTGGTGATGAGTACGAATCCAACAGCCATTTCATTTCCCCCTAGTAATCTACCGTAATTAGAGTCTCAGTATCTCTAATTCCATCTATTGTTCTGAATGTTCCCAAAAGGATCTTTGCTAGTTCATTTGAGTTGTCCGCTCCAATGCGAGCAATCAAATCGTGCTCCCCATATAGGACATGAACTTCCATTACACATCCTAGGTCACTTAAGGCAAGATATACATCACGTTCCCTTCCTGGAACTGTTTTGATTAGGATGAAGGCAGTTCCCATATCTCTCCCAATTTTACGGGGAGCGGGACCCCCTTTGAACTATTCCTTTCAAGAATTATTCAACGAACAGGGGACCGCAGGGTTGATTCATGTTCTGAAATGGTCATGAGGATATGTACAGGCGAGCCTCACTTCTGGTGGTCCTGTTTTTGGCCGCATCATTTTCTCCCATTCTTAGTGGAGTAGTTCATCTAGAAGATGATGCTGATGCGGATTCTAGTGCTGTGAACAGAGCAGTAACGACATGGAGTGGAGTGGTTCAACTTCAGTCATCCTATACCGTTCAATCCTCAGATGAACTGCGAGTTCTCGCCGGAACCTCGATTGAGATGCCAATTGGTGCTCGAATCTATGTTGATGGTAGATTAACAGTGCTTGGAGGTGAAACTGCACCTGTTGTAATGATGTCTGGAATATCAACACAATCGCACGAAGGCCTCCAATTCAATACGACTTCAAATGGCCGCGGGTCGACCATTAGGAATTTGACCATAGACAATGCTGATTTTGGAGTAACTGTTTTCGGCAGTGACCCATTAATGGACAATGTAACCGTTCT